>JAPVXR010000014.1 GCA_027214385.1 Cryomorphaceae bacterium 1068
CATCAATCAAGCGGTAGTAGAACTAGCTGATGTAGGTGCCGACAATGGAATCGTACACGCCATCGACGCGGTATTGCTTAGCTCAGAAACTGTAGTCGATGTAGCCATCGATAATGGATTTACGTCACTGACTGCTGCGGTAGTAACGGCTGAATTGCTTCCTGCGTTAACTGACCCGTTTGCGGACTTTACTGTATTTGCCCCGAGCAATGAAGCATTTGTAGAATTGGCAAATGAGCTAGGAACCAACGCTCAAGGAATATTAACCAATCCTGAATTAGCTAATATTCTTTTGTATCACGTTTTGGATGGTGCAGTGATGTCATCAATGATCAACAATGGAGACATTGTGACTCCACTGAACGATGCGAATACACTTAAACTCACTGCTACTTCCGGTGGAGATGTTTTCGTGAATCAGGCTCAAGTAGAACTAGCCGATGTTGGCGCCGACAATGGTGTAGTGCATGCCATCGATGGCGTACTGCTTAGTTCTGAAACTGTAGTAGATATTGCCATTGACAATAGCTTTACGACGCTCACTACCGCGGTGGTGACCGCAGAGCTTCTTCCGGCTTTGACTGATCCGTTCGCAAATCATACTGTATTTGCGCCAACTGATGAGGCATTTGATATGCTTGCTGCAGAACTAGAAACAGATTTGGATGGTCTGTTGGGATTACCAAATCTCGCTGATATACTACTCTATCATGTTGTTGGTGAAGACCTTCTATCCACAGAGTTGACAGAAGGTGGTTTGTTGATGTTGAACGGTCAAAACACAGTTATTGATTTAAGCGATGGCGTTCAAATCAATAACGCCACGGTAATAGGGCCAGACAATGGAGCTGATAACGGAATAGTACACATCATCAACGCAGTGCTTGATCAAAACTTCGTTAACTGCGAAACAGACTTTTTCCTTGCGCCTCAAAACTTGGAAGTAGTACAATCGCAATTCTCTGAAGATATTACGTTTCAGTGGGATCCGGTTCCGGGATCAGTTATTTGTCAACTGAGGCTTCAAACTTTCATTACCGAAACTGCGGAGAATATTTTCGTGGAAGCAGATGAGGACGGAAGTGAGCCTTCTCAAATAACTCTTTCTCAATCTGATTTTGACGGCAATGATATTTACCAAGTCAAAGTTCGCTGTGCTTGTTCTATAGACCCATTGGTTGCGAGTGATTTTTCTCAAATAGTATTGTTCGTTCCTTTCGGAGACAATGTAATCTCTTCGGAACAAGGCATTCAAACAGCTAATGGAATCAATACGATGACTGTCTTCCCAAATCCATCGAATCTAGGATATATCAACCTAAGGATTTCGAATTCTGAGAATACTGCCAGTGAGGGTTTGCTCGAAATAAGAGACATTACCGGAAGAAGTGTTGCATCGAGAAGAGTGGTGGTTGAAGCAAATCAACTACTTCAAGTAGAAACGAATAATATGCCTGCAGGGATGTACACGGTTTCTTATACTTCCGGTTCAGAAAGAGTAACGGAACGATTTGTAGTAGAATAACTACCGTCCATTCTAACATTTATATTAAAATGACTAAGAGGCTGTCCCTACAAAAGAGACAGCCTCTTTTCTATGAAAGATCTTCAATTTTAAGCATTCCCGCTTTAGTGAATGTGTTTTCACTCTAAAACAAACTGTAGTTCATTTGATTGTTGCTGTTGAATTGCATTGTGGTGCTTCAATTTGTTTTATTCCCTTTTGAATCTTTATTTATAATCAGCCACTTTTCTTAATGTCTCACACCTATTCTGAGATCAAACTACTTGGTAAAGTCTCCTCAGACCTTGAAGCATGATTTTGCGAAGTGCTTTCAACTTAAAAGATGCAAGTACTTTATCATAATTGGTAAAGCAAGCCAGAGCCTGAAGTTTTTCATCTACAAGGAGAGTTGAGCATCCTTAAAATGTCACAAATCCTTATCTTCGAGCAAACAAATGTAATATGAGACAATTTACAAGCATTTTGATTTGCTCCTTTTTGGTTCTGTTCTTCTTTTCTTGTGAGGAGATTTTCGAAGACGATGCCCAAAATCTTGGAGAAGAGTACTTCGAATGCAAAATAAATGGAGAGCCTTTCGAAGGGATTGGTATTCCCGCTCAATGCAATAAATTGACTTTTGATTATTTCCCTGAGCCTTATCTGGATTTACCGGCGGGCTATATGGCGATGGGTGCCAATAATTGTGTCGACACGATGTCTTTTCTCTTGACGTTTCAAGGAATATCACCTGAAGCTAATGGAATGACGTCTCTTGGGTCCCTCAGTTATGCAGACGCTTTCAGACCTTCATTGCGCTTGACCAATAACACAACTTATGATCGCTTGCTGGATGGTAGTTTTAAAATCGACCAGTTCAATGGGCGCAAGAAGCACGGAGCAGGCAGGCTAACAGGAACCTTCGAAATGAGGTTGATAGATTCCGAAAAAACTGACACCTTGACCATTACGGATGGTCGGTTCAATTTTTACATTACGCAAAAGCTTCATTGAAAAAAATCTAAGAAAAGATAGTTTAGAAAGCCGCTTCACAAGCGGCTTTCTTGTTTAGTTGCAATCGGGAGCACTGAAGGCTACAGTTTTAGTGTTGCCTCTGGAGATGGCCGTTGTCATTTCAAATCTCAAGGTGCGTGAGATCGAGGCAGGCAGTTAAGCTTGAAAATATTAACTACTTAAAAAAGCTTCCAATCTACCCGAGGTGAGGGTATTTAAAGAGATTAATACCGTCTAAAAGCCATGATAGTATCTCGTTATCACCATTGTATGTAATCGAATATTGACTAACTTTAAACTAGTCGAAAAGCTCGAATAGTAAGCCGCTAAATTCTAGTATTTGACATCAGTGACTAACAACTAAAATCATATGTCATGTGTAGATTTGTAGCATATTTAGGAGACCCTATCATAGTAGAAGACATTATTGTAAAACCTGCCAATTCGTTGATTCACCAAAGTTATGACGCCGAAGAGTCGGTTATGACTGTAAATGGTGATGGTTTCGGTTTAGGTTGGTATAATTCGGGGATTAGAAAAGAGCCTGGGTTGTTCAAATCCGTGCTACCTGCATGGAACGACATGAATTTATTGAGTAATGCTTCTATAATCAAAACCAATTGCTTCTTTGCACATATTCGGGCAGCAACTAATGGAGGAGTTTCCATAGAAAATTGCCACCCCTTTAAATACGACGAGTTTTTAATGATGCATAATGGGGGGATTCAAGATTTTGAAAAGATTAAGTATCATCTCGTTTCATTATTGGATGAAGAGGCTTTTATATGGATAAAAGGGCAAAATGATACGCAATACATTCTAGCTTTATTTATGACTAATTTCAGAGAAATGGAAATTGCAAGACCTGCAAGCCATCAACAATTAGTCGATTGCTTCAATAAAACTTTCCTTGATATAGAAAACTTAAAATCGGCTAAGGGAATAGATAGCATTTCAAACTACAATATCGTGCTGACTGACGGCAAAAGAATGATTGCCACGCGTTATTGTACAGATCCGAAAAAGGATAGTAGATCTTTACACTTTGCAGAGAAAATCACCTGTAATATTGATAAGCACGGTGGAGAATTAATGTTAGACGATGTCGCATCACATGAAAGAAGTGCAGCGTTGATTTCATCAGAAAGGCTTACAGGGGACGGGCATTTCTGGAAGGAAATACCTCAGAATCATTTGGTGGTGATTGATGCTAATATGGAAGTGAACTTATATAAATTGGAAGAGGTCAAAAACGATGAAGTATAAGTTCCTTCGATTAAACTCTTAAGGTTTTTAATAGCATATAACCACGATTTCGTAGGATGTGACATTCCGGAGTACTCGTAACTGGCGATATGCTTCCACTTGGAATTACTGAATTCTTGAGGATGCTGAAAGTAAGTTCTAATAAATGTTAGATGCCGTTTACACGAGACCGTTATCCGATGAATATTTGTCCTTTAGATGAGCTGACCGATCTGTACCTAAATTAAAAAAAGCCCCGACACAGTTGTCGGAGCTCTCTCTTCAATCAGTCCCGAAAATATTTCGGGATGATTTTTTCAAATTCTAGTATAGATCAAAGATCTCTGATACAATCCCTTCAGAAACGGAATAGAAACAAAACTGAGTTCCATCTGCGCTGAATAGAAGTTCATCGATGCGGTTGGGCTCGATGTAGCGACATGCCGCACTGATCCTATCAAATGGGATAAGGCCGTCAGCACCGCCACAATTGTTTTCTGCTGTCCATAGATCAGTATCAAAAGGACCATCAGAGAAGAAGAATCCCGGGATATCATATGGTTGCATTTGGTCACCGTTGCTATCGGCCATGTTCATCGTTTGGTATTCAACGAAAGCATCGAAGCAACCATCTCCGGGATTGGTAAGGGTCCACATTGCAGATACACGATCAAAGGATATGGTATTATCGGGACCCCATTGATTGGTATTGCTAAATCCGCTGCTCCACTCAAAGAGATCTTCGTCGTTCCACCCTCCTTCCACATCAGAATCGTCGAATTCGGCGAACGTATATTGCTCACCCTCCTCGTTAAAAATATAGAGCCTACTTGCTGTCGTAAGGCAAGCTGCCCCTGCAGAAGGAAGTTGAGAGTCGCGAAAGATGCTTTCACTATCATCGAAGTCTAAGACTACTTTTACTTCTTCGTCCTCATACCAAGCATATTTGTCTCCATCTTGATTGAAGAGAAGCATTACACCCATGCCAAGATCTGTTGCGGCACCAATTCCATTTCCATCAAAAATTCCCTGAAGCGCACGGTATTTTTCGGGAATCGGATTATCGGCAGGAGTGGCGGTTTCTGTATTGTCGTCGTCATCTTTATTGCAGGCGAGGAAAACGAAAGAGAACAGTAAATAGAAGAGTACTTTTTTCATGATATTTAAGTTTTTGTGATTGAAGAATTGCTTGAGTACAAGTATCCTTCAGTCTTAAGTCAAAAACTAAAATGCACGGTAGACATTAAGGGGACAGCCGTAAGAATAGGTTAGGACAAATCGTGGACAGAAATCCTAGATGCCAGAAAAATAGATTGTTACAGATTTACGATAAAAGTCTCTAAACTGGCTTCGGCAGATAGGTTGAGTTTTTTTCTAAACCGATGACGGGCTTTTTTTACTCCATCAGTTGTGATGTTTAAAGTTGATGCAATCTCCTTTGAGCTTAAATTCATCTTCAGTAGAGCGGCCAACCTTAGGTCGTTTTTGGTTATTCCATCCGCCTTGGAATTCAAACGCTGATAGAACGCAGGGTTGATTTCCTGAAATTGTCTGGTGAATTCATCCCAGTTGCTATCGATTGATTTTTCGATTTTTAAGGTGTTAAGCACTTCTTTGACGCTTTTGTCGGCCTCCGCATCCAAAGAAATGTTTTTTACTTCTTCCCGCAGACTTTCCAGTACTTCGTTCTTTTGGGCGATCTGTAATGCTTGACTGGCAAGCTCACGTTTTTTGAAAGACAACTCCTCTTGGAGTCTTTGTTCATGCTCCTTTTGTAATTCAATCTCTTTTTGGTGGAGTAATTTGGCCTTCTTCCGTCGCTGTATTTCTCTGTTGATAATCAGAATGGCTGCAACGAGCACTACCATGACCAAAATGATCAAACCGTTCTTTTTTTGTTTTTCGAGCTCTGCCTCTTGAGCCAACTTTTCGATTTCTCTTTCTCGCTTTTCGGCGTCAAGTTCTTCTTGCATGGCAGCCACTTTTTCATCGCGGGATATACTGCGCAAACTATCTTTGAGCTGAATATAATCGAGTGCGGCTTTGTGAGAAGCATCATATTTTTCCACCTCATGAGCGGCGGACATTTTAAATTGAAAGATATTCAGTAAACCTTCATAATCGGAGGTCTCCTCAGCGAACTGCTCCGCCTTTAGTATATGCTCATAAGCTTTCTCATGATCTCCCATGCCTGTGTAACACTGCGACCTGGATATCTCGATTTCCATCAAAAAGCGGGGAAAATCAATATCTGCACATACAACTGAAGATTCCTCGTAAAGCTCCAGCGCTTTTTGGTAATCCTCTTTAAGCATATAGGCTTCGCCCAGATTGTACACTGCAATGGCGACTCCTAGCGCATATTCACTTTCCCGGTAGTATTCAATTGCCTCAGGCAGTCTTTTAATTACGGAGTCAGGTCTGTTTTGATCCAGATAATTGGCACAGAGATCAGTGATGCAGTTGGCATAACGAAGATCAAGCCCCATTTCTTTAAAGATCTTCGCCGATTCCAGCATGATTTTATTTGCTCCATCCAAATCATCCATTGAGGCATAGATGTAAGCCATTTCCTGATTGCTAATGGCCACCATTTCTCTGTTGCCCAGCTCTTGATACAAACGCAATTCCTCCGTATGAGCTTCGATAGCAGCGGCGTATTCACCTGCATCTTGATAAGCTAATCCCATACTGGCGTAGCAGAATGCCAAGATCTCTTTGTCGCCGCATTGCTTGGCTAGTTCCAGGGCTTCTTTCGTAAGTTGCATCCCCAGATCTCCCTCTTCGCTTGTTTGGAGAAAAGCTGCGCGGGCTCTCCTCGCTAATGCTCTGCCGCAAATCCAGCCGGCCTTCTCATAAAGTTCTTCGGCACGGAAGAATAGTTTTTTTACCTCTTCGTCCCACACCCCCATGTCTTTGCGTATCTGTGCCAACTCGATGAGGAGTCGGGCTGAAGCGGTATCTGACTTTGCCGCCATGGCATAATCAATTGCTTCTTTGAACAAGTCATCGCAGTTTTGCTCTCCTTCAGATTCGCAGTTCGCATAAGCCTCAAATGGAGATGAATTTTCAGCTAAAAGCGTTTTTTGAAAGACAAAAAAGAGGAGTAGGAGAAAGGCGTATTTGATTGTGTTCAATTGTGGTCGTTTTCTTGGGCGTCTAAAGTAAATTTTTTTCATAAACCTCCGGAGTATTGCCATTTCGGAAGCTTTTCGATCTTTACCGCTTCGATTGTGCCAATGAAAGCCTCACGATGAGCCGAATTAAAAACTTCATAAAAGATAGATTTCTGATACTCAAAATCAGAAACAGATTCAATCCGTCAGTCCAGATCGGTCAGCGGCAGTTGTTTCTGCAGTACCGCGAGCAAGCCAAGAAGAAAGAATTGCCCTCCATCTCTGAAACGGGGTTTCGCGTTTTTTCTCAGTTCGAAGAAGACGGAATGCTGCTTTTCATCTTTTCCGTTCTTGGAATGGACAAGAAAGTCTTTGTAGAAATAGGCTCGGATGATGGAGTGAACAGCAATTCGGCCAATCTCTATTTCAATTTCGGTTGGAGAGGGTTATTCATCGATGGCAATCCCATCAGTATCAATCGTGGTAGAAGGTTCTTTAGCAAGTATCCGCACTCTTGGTTTTACAAGCCTACCTTTCTTTGCGCCAAAGTAAATCGGGAGAATGTGAATGACCTGATTTCGAATGCAGGATTTACCGGCGAGATAGGCCTGCTGTCTATTGATATAGACGGTTACGACTACTGGGTTTGGGACGCTTTGGAAGTGATAGACCCTCAAGTGGTGATCATCGAAACGCACAATGAATTTGGGATGGAGAACATCGTGGTGCCTTACGATCCCAATTATTCTTATCCGGGCAAGCATCCGATTTACCACGGGGCATCTCCTGTTGCCATGACCAAATTGGCCAATAAAAAGGGCTATCGATTGGTGGGAGCCAACGAGCTGGGTTTCAATTTTATTTTTGTGAAAAACGGATTGGCCGATGACCTCATTCCCGAAGTCTCAGTAGAATCTGTATTGACTCATCCTTCCGTTGCCGAGGGACATCAGCAGTTTGAAGAGATCAAGGATTGGGAATACCTGAAAGGGTAGATGCCCATTCATTGCCCCCATTTCGTTTTTGCTAACTTCACTGAAACTTCATGTTTATGGAACAAATCAAAACCGGGTTGCAGAAGTCTGTACCGAAATGGATTTTGCCTTATTCTATTGTCGTAACCGTTTTGCATGGGGCTGTTCTCGTGTCGTGGCTGGTTCTTTTCAATCTTACTCCCGAATTGGGTCATTCAGATCGCGTAACTCTTTTCGCAGGGTATTGGCTTGTTCCCGAAGTGATCGGAACCAAATGGTTTACGGGAATTTTGCTTTTGTTTTCGTTGAGCGTTGTTATCATTGCCGGAAGGCTGGCCGAGCAAGGTAAAAGCAGTTTGGCAATCATTCTTTTGGTGCTGAATCTTTGCTTTGTTCTAATGAGCGGGTGGAGTTTGTCCTAGGTTTATAATACTTCACTAGATTAGAGGATGTCTTCTTTCGGTCACGTGCGAGATATGATGGAGCGTTACGCTGCCAGTCGTGAGTTGCTTCAAGCAAAGCGAAATCGCCATTTTCGAAAATCACATCTATACGATGATGTGCGCTTCAAAGAAAGCTCAGGCCAGCTGAGAGAATTGGATAAAGCCGAATGGGAGCGCGTCAAAAATCGCATCAGAGCCGGAAAGAAAAGAGAGAAATGGCTTTGGATTTATACGTCAATCATAGTGTTGATTTCTTTATTATTGCTCATCCATTGGTTCTTCTGATTCGAACCTGACTAAAGCATTCTACTTGGGCCTATTTTTTTTCGATAGCAAGGATTTTCAATCAGGCCGTTTGGCCTTCCGGCAATATTATCTCCTTTTTCTATTTCTGCTTCTTCTTTCATTTTCGGCGAAAAGCCAGAGCTACCATTTCAGAAACTTTGGCATCTCTGATGGTCTTATTTCCAATAATCTGGAGTCGGTTGTTCAAGACAGCTTGGGTTTTATCTGGATTTCGGGAGAGTTGGGATTGAGTCGATACGATGGCTCTTCTTTCACTCATTACTACAGTGAGGTAGGAGATTCTGCATCGCTCATGAACAAGAGCGCGGGGAATATGTATGTGGACGAGAAGGGCAGACTTTGGATTGGTATGAGGCAAGGAGGCTTGGCACGGTACCTTCCGGAAACGGATAATTTTAAGAATTACCCGGTGGCAAAAGCTGATTCGGGCGAAATCTATTTATCGGCTACTTATTACTTTACGACGGATGCAGAAGGAAGCCTAATCATCCGCACCGTAGACCAGATGACTTTTCGCTACAGCGAAGAGGAAGATATTTTTGAGGAGTATTCACCTTGGAGCGAAATCAAGACCGATGAATCTACCCCGCCATATCCTGTTTATTTCGATTCAGATTCTCGTTTTTGGCTATCAACTCTTATAAATGGAAGGCGGTATTTAAAAGCATTTAACGAATCAAATGTGGATTCCACCAATGCAGGTTTTCGTGTTCACGGTTTTGTGAACTGCGCCGTTGAGGCACCCGAGGGAGTCCTTTGGATCGGAACATGGGGAGCTGGCCTGTACCGATACGATATCAAGACCGACTTAGCTTCGAGGTATTTTCCAAGTGAAAGTGCGGATAGTTTGCCGGGCAGTGTTATAGAGGATTTGGAACTTGACAAAGACGGAAATCTTTGGATTGCGACTGAACAAGGTTTGGCTTTGGTAGAGAGCGAAGTCCTTAAAGGAAACGGAAAAGGCGTTGCCTTTATTCGACCTGTTAGCTCGGCTACAGGGAGGAGTTTGAACGAAAGTTTCAAAGAAATACTTTGTGACACGGGAGGAAGGCTCTGGTTTGCATCACCCTCGGGAGGTCTTTATCTCCATGACCCGCGGTCAATGCCTTACAGAGTCATCACATTGCAGAAAGGTAAGAGTCAGGAGCCTGTGATTGTTCGCTCTGTTTATGACATAGAAGATTCTGATGGTCTTCAGTGGTATGCCTTGACAGACAGTGTGCTTCGTTATGATCCGAAAACAGAAGAACAAGCGATTATCGATCTCAACTACAGTGAAAAGCCCGAAGGAGGATTAAAGACCGTTACGAATCTTTCCATGGCTGCGGATGGCCGAATCATGGTGACATATCAAGGTGGAACATTCGTGCTCCTGGATCCGATTACGCTGGATCAGGAATACTTTCCCTATGATGATAAATCCATTGTTCCCAGAGGAGTTCTGAACACTTATCGCGATTCCCGAGGGGCACTTTGGGTCTCAACCTACCGTGGAGTTTTGCGCCATCCCGGTAGCGACTTGATGGAATTCGACACCATTGTAACAAACTTTGACGGCCGAGAAATCATCGAAGATCAAAGCGGTATAATTTGGGTGGGTTCATGGAATCAAGGAGTAGTGCGAATTGATCCGAATACACTTGAGATCAAAAGATTTGATCCCACACGATTTGATGATACCGGTTTGATGGGAAGCGACGCCCAAAATTTAGTGTTGAGCATGGATGGCAGGCTGTGGACACTCACTTCAAAAGGACTGAACGTTTACGATCAAGAAAAGGATCGATTTGAATTTCTTGACCCATCTGCCAATAATGAACTACAGTTGACCGATTGTTTCACTATTGATCATCAAGGAAACGTCTGGTTTAGCTCGCTTAAAGGCCTCTATCATTGGAGGCGAAAAACCAAAAAGGTGATGTTTTTGGACGAGGATTACGGTTTGCCTCAAACTGAGTTTTATGAAATAAGATCAGGTTCTGACGGAGACATTTATGTTTCAACGGGTATTGGATGTCTTCGTTTTGATCCTAATCAAGTTCCCGATCCTGTCTCTCCCGGTGAGGTGCTTTTTACGACATTACTTGTAGAGAGCGAAAGCGGGGAAACCAAACAGAGCTTACTCGGGATAAAAGAATTTCAGATTTCTTATCGCGAAAATTTTGTTGAAATTGACTTTGCACCGCTCAACTTCGATTTGGATGGAAAGATCAATTACGAGTACATGCTCGACGGTGGTTCGGGAGTTTGGGTGGATATCAAGCAAGAAACCAAGGTCAGCTTTTTGGATATACCGCACGGGGATTACGAGCTGAAGGTGAGAGGCAGAAATGATTGGGATGAATATGGGCCGGTATCGAGTATCTCTTTTCAGGTGAGTCCACCATGGTGGTTTTCGAAAATCGCCATATTTGGTTATTCGTTCCTTTTGGTTTTGGTTGTTCTGCTTTACAATCGATTCAGAACAACTCAGCTGCTGCGCAGACAGAAAAAGCTAGAGCTCATTGTTGAAGAAAGAACGGAACAAATTACGCTCGAGCGCGACCGATCGGAATCGCTTTTGCTAAATATCCTTCCCTCGGAAATAGCAGAGGAGTTAAAACACAGCGGACAAGCTCAAGCGAAAAAGATTAATCACGTAACCGTATTATTTACAGATTTTAAAGGGTTTACGAAGTATTCTGAAAAGGTAAGTCCCGAATCTTTGGTTCGAGATTTACACGAGAGCTTTACTGCCTTTGACGAAATCATGGTCAAACACGGCGTAGAAAAAATAAAGACCATCGGCGATGCTTACATGGCAGCGGGTGGATTGCCGACTCCCAATGAAACTCATGCTCAAGATGTGCTGGCTGCTGCGTTTGAAATTCGAGATTTCATTGAAGCGGGAAAGGCAAAAAAAATCGCGAATGGGTTACCGTATTTCGAAATTAGAATAGGAATTCACACAGGGCCGGTTGTTGCGGGAATCGTAGGAGTGAAAAAGTTCAGTTACGATATTTGGGGCGATACGGTAAATACAGCTTCGCGCATGGAGAGCAGCGGCCATGAAGGAAAGGTGAACATCTCTCAAACAACCTATGAATTGGTTAAGGCGATGAGCGACTACACGTTTGAGTCGCGTGGAAAGATCAAAGCAAAAGGAAAGGGAGAGATGGAAATGTTTTTTGTTGAACGGGTGAATTAGAAACACTCTACTCCAAGAGATCCTTTGCAGATTGCTTTTGCTTCTTGAGGCGTCTCTTCTTGTTCAATCCCAAAGCAAGAGGAACTAAGGCATAAACAGAGCCCGAGTAGGCAGAAGCCGTTCCACCGAATACCAAAACAATACTCATTGAAAGTACTGAAATCATTACGAGAATCGAATAGCTCTGAATGAAGGTTTTGGTTTCATAAATTTCTGTCTCGTTCAAATCGAGAGATTCCTTTTTTCTCAAAGCATGCACATGCATCAAACCCAAAAGGAGATAGATGAAGAAAAGCCCCAGTCCGAATCTAATCATGATGTTCTCCCACTCGGGTGTGGTAAGGTTTGATTCGTTCAGTTTGGAGAGCGCAAGTTGGAGCGCTTCAGAGCTGTCGCCCATTTCTATTTTCACTCGGGCGTAAAGCGAAGTGCCCAAATAGGAAAATAAATACTTTAGCGGATAGATATAGAAAAGGAGGAGAAAGAGAAATAGGAAGGTCAAGGTTTTGGTAAGCCTGTCCTGCATCCCATAATACAGAAAGAAGTTATTGTGGTTATTCCAAATTCCCAATAGTAAAAGGATACAAAAGATAAATCCGCTGAATCCGTACATGGAAGCTTCAAGCTCTACGTAGTTTGTCGGAACTTCTGAAGCGATCACCAAAAGGGTAATGGAAAATCCAAAAACGGCATCCGTGAGGTTTTCAAGCCGACTGGTTATGATTCCTCTATATCGAAAGCCAGTGGCCGAAACTTTTTGTCTTCGCTTGTAAGATTTCGATAGCATTAAATCTGTTTTTCTGTTTATCACTTAAAGCCGACCTGCCCTATTCCGAAACCAACAGAATGGAGATTCCTTTCTCATTATTGATAAGGTTTTCTCGATCTACCGAGGAAATAAAGGAAAGGTTTCCGCTATCATTAGCCATTACAGCGATCATATCTGCACCCATCGTTTCGGCGTATTTTATGGTTTGGTTCGCAAATCCTACCGAAAATTGAGTCATGTCTTCCCTAACTCGCTCGGTAGATATTCCTTCCTGATTGAAAAATTCTTCTGCCTTATCAATGTTTTTATGGATGCTTTTACTGATTTCCGCCGCAGGTCTATTGACCGAGTAAAAATGGACATCTGCATTAAAATGACTCGCCAGCATCGCTACTGCATTTACCTTATTCTCGAAGTTTTCGTGCCCACCGTGAGGGAAAATGATGCGGCTGATCCCAGACTTAACGTCTACCACATCAGGAACAGTCAAAACAGGAGCGGGAGAGCGCTCTGCTATTTTTAGTGCATCGGCCCCGAAAAGTTTTTGTCTGAGCCCCCTTGTGCCGTGAGTTCCCATTACTACCAATTCAATTTCGGGCTCAGAAGCAACAGATGGAATTGTCGTTAAAATACTTCCTTCTTCAATACGGTAATTTGCTTTTACAGCGTGCCGCTCTATAGCGCTTTTGCACAATTCATCGAGGTACTCCTCTAATTGATCGAAAGTTTTGTCTTTTTCTTTGAGAAGTTTTTCCGTTGATCCACCTTTGATATGAAGGAGCTCAATCTCTTGATTGCCTACTGATGATACTTGACAAGCGAGTTCAAATGCATTTTCTGCAGCGGAAGAAAAGTCGGTGGGAACTAAAATTTTGCTCATGGAAGGTGTATTTCAGTGCTAAATGTGCAAACTTTTTTTCAATCAAATGACGAATTGATTGCTAGAGAATTGCGTTGGAAAATGAAACTATTAACTTAGGCACTGAGTTTAGTAAGTGACGACTCAAATTTGGAATGACAAAATACAACCACATTTACGACAGAATCTTCAAAAAACTTGAAGAAAATCTGGATCCGAACTTGACTTACCACAACTTGGAGCATACCAATTTGGTGCTCAATTGGGCGCGAGAAATTGCGAAAACCGAGGGTGTCAATAAGCGCGAGTTAGCACTCATCGAAATAGCAGCACTTTATCACGACTGCGGGTTTCTTGTCTCTCGAGAAGAACACGAAAAGCGTGGTTGCGAATTGGCCAGAGCTGATTTGGCCGACGAGGATTTTAGCCATGAAGAGATAGAATCCGTCTGCGGGATGATTATGGCGACAAAGATTCCTCAAAATCCCACCAACCAGTTGGAAAGGGTTTTGGTCGATGCCGACTTATATTATTTAGGCACTGACGATTATGATAAATATTCGAGTTTTCTCTACCAGGAATTAAAGTACTTCAATCCTTCATTGACTGATGAGGAGTGGAAACAGATCCAAATCAAGTTTCTCGAAACCCATCAATACACCACAGACTTCGCCAAGAACAATTTGGAACCCGCCAAGAAGGTACATCTAGAAAGAATTAAAAAATCATAACCAGAATCATGAATACCTCCAATACTGAAACGGTTGGGCACGGAGACAATGATTTTAAATTTAACTGCCTTGAAGAGCACTTAGTACCGTGTACTCCTCAAATGCGTCTGAGCGACTACGCCGTCTCCAAATTCGAGTCTTTACCCTCGCGCAAAAGCGTAAAAAAAGCTATTAAAAGAGGGCTACTTTTGGTCAATGGAGAGGTGTCTGAAACAGGCCATTGGGTGAAGAAAGGAGAAGTTCTCACCGTAATTTACGATGAAACGGTTAGGCCTATTTACGAAAGAACCATCGAGGTACTTTATCAAGATGATCATCTGGCGGCGGTTCAAAAACCTGCCGATATTCCCGTAAGCGGAAACTCTTTTCGTACACTGCAAAATTCGCTTTCATTCAATTTAGAGCCTTCCTCTCAAAAAGATGCCTTAGCAGTTCCTCGTCCCGTTCATCGGCTGGATCGCTTGACGGGAGGTGTTATTTTAATTGCAAAAACATTGAGCGCAGCAGCGCATTTGGGTAGTCAATTCGAAAATAGAACGGTAGAAAAGACCTATTTCGCGTGGGTTTCGGGATTGATTGAATCTCCCTTGATTCTTGAGGAACCTATTGATAAAAAAGAAGCAATTACCGGGATATTGCCTCTGAGGAGTTTGAAACACCGACGGTTCTCTGAACTAACATTAGTAGAAGCCAAACCAAAGACAGGTAGACGAAATCAAATAAGAATACATCTATCAGAAGCTGGTTATCCCATCTTGGGCGACCTTAATTTCAATGGGCTAAAGTCGGGAAAGGGTCTATTCCTATTTGCCAAGAAGATCAGTTTCGTTCACCCAAAGTCGAGTGAACAGATTGAAGTAGGAGCCAAGATTCCAAGGAAGTTCCAATTGACTTAATCTATGCGCTAGCCTTTTGCAATGCGCTTTCTTGAGTTTTTTTATATGCCGACGGAGATTGGCCCGTCTGTTGTTTGAAGACTCGATTGAAACTCGTTTTAGATTTAAATCCCGATTCGTAAGCGAGCGCCAAAAGTGTGAGGTGAGCATATGAATGGTCCATCAACTTTTCCTTAAAAGCGGCCACACGGTAGCTGTTGACGAAGTCATAAAAATTTGTCTCTAAATGTTTGTTCAGCAACTCAGAAAGCCTCTTATCTGTTAGGTCGATTCTGTTGGCTAAATCACTGAGAGCTAAGCTTTCATCCAAATAGGGGTGTTCAACTTCCATGACCTCTATCAATTGAATCTCAGCTTCTTTGGCCTGTTTTTCGCTAAAAAGGGAATCTGCTGAAGTAATTGATTTTGAAGAGCTAGGTTGCTGTTTTTCCAAAAGAAAATCTGGCAATAGAATCTTAGCCTGCACAGTGCCCTTGTAACCCAAAATGGCAAAGAATGCGATAAGAAGGATAGCAATAATAAGTCCTGGATTCAGAACCAACTCCACAGGCGGATAGATCAATTCGTAAATGGAAAGCAGTGAATCTGTCAGGACGATGATTCCTATGCCATAAACGAGTGTTTTGCACCAACTCAAATCTTCTATGCCCAAAGTCGAAAAGCTTTGCTTCACCAAGCCTTCTGTCTTTTGCACTTCTCGATAAGCTAGGTATGCGTAAAAAATCAAGAAGGCATTTTCGACAAGATTGGTGAAGTCTGCTATGTCAGCAAGAACCTGACTGTAGTCAGGAAACCAGTTTTGAAAGATTAAATTAAGACCTAAAGGAAGGCTAATGAGTATCCAATTCACAAGGTAGGGGGTGAGTTGGATCAGGTAGGGTCTTATGAATTTCGATTTTTCCTCCCGCAAAGACTTCACGAAAAAAAGCAGACTTGGCCCAAGAAGGAAACCCATTCCTTGCCCAAAGATTATTGCTATACCGGCCAGTACACCTGCGCGATGCATAAATGCGTAGTAATAGAGCGCGAAGAAAAATCCCGATGCAAAAAAGAGTGCGGGGAGTTTGCCTGAAAAGGTTATTCGTGTCTTCAGGATAAAAAATACCATCAATGCAGCGAGTGTCATACCCGCTACCAAAATAAAATTGATAAGCATCTGGAGGTTTTCCATCCGCCAAAAGTCGAAACGAATTTCGTGAGGGCCAAATGCGAATTCCTCCATTTTAGGATTTTTATGAAAAGGCCTCGACACGAATTGCCGAGGCCCTAGCTCTAAACTTGCAGGTTTGATATTAATTCTTGATGAATTTGGCTGATCGGAATCCATCCACTTGAAAAAGATACAGTCCCTTAGCGAGGTCGTGAATATTGACACGTTCACTGATGAGAATTCCTTGTCGAACGGTTTTTCCCAGTGCATCAACAATACGGAAATGAGTTCCTGAAAGCCCATTTACGGCAATCGATTCCTTAGCTGGATTTGGGTATAGACCAATCTCAGGTAATTCTTCGTTACTCACTGACACTGGGCTTGGCGATAGCTTAATAAGGTAACTGTCTCTGAATGCTACAACGCTAACGTTATCTGCAGCGTCAGGATCAGGATTGATATCTACCGTATTTTGATAGGCAGCACTCAAGTAAATATTCCCCTCTGAATCGGTATCAACACCGTGATGCTCGGTAAAATTTGAACCGCCAAAATTTGCTGCGTAGATCAGTTCGCCGTCAGAATTGAGCAATGTAACAAAGGCATCAAAGGGCTCACTTGACTCTTTAGCCAACAAGAATGCTTCATCGGAAGGGTCAAAATCGACTTCTCCCCCAAAGTATCCTGCGAGAACAACATTCCCGTTAGGATCTGTATTGACATCATATGCATTTTGAAAATTGAGACCTTGGAAGGCTGCAGCCCACAATACATCACCAAAAGCATCTATCTTCACAACAAAAGCATCTTCGAATTCAAGCGAAGTGATGGGCGAGTCAAAACCTGTGGAGAATGATCCTGTGAATGAACCTGCTGCAAGGGCATTTCCATCTGAATCAATCGCGACATCATAAGCTGTTGCACTTCCTACTCCTCCAAAAGTCGCGGCGTAAACAAACTCGCCGTCAGTGTTTAACTTGAGCACAAAGCTATCTGAACTGCTGATAGGAGTGCGCTCTTCTACTGATGGGCTCGGGTCAAAATCAACTGTACTCGAAAAAGGTCCTGTTAGGAAAACGTCGCCTTCAGGGCTTACATCCATTCCCAGGAGAAGTTCCTGTTGAGCCCCGCCAACATTATAGGCCCAGACGAATTGACCGTTTCCGTCTAATTTTACGACAAATGCATCTTGACTCCCGTTTGAGGTCAATTCAAACTCGCCTTCTCCCGGATCGTAGTCACCTGTAGAAGAGAAGTATCCACCTATGTATACATTACCGTCGTCATCTGTCCCGATTGAAACCGGTTCTTCGTAAGCAGGACTTCCCATGCTTACTGCCCAGATCAGCTGGCCTTGAGGACTAAGTTTCAATGCAAAAATATCTTCAGCACCTAATGAGGTCAGTTCAAAAGTTTGATCGGACGGATCAAAATCCACTGTTTCTTGGTACACTCCTGTCAAATAAATATTTCCTTCACCGTCTACTTCTATTCCTGTGCCATAATCAAAAAATTCACCTCCAAAACCGAAAGCACCGACCAGATTTCCGTCTGGATCAACTTTCTGTATGAATATGTCGAAGAAACCATTTGAAACCAGAATGCTTTGATTTTCCATTGGGTCAAGATCTGCAGTGTCGGTGAAATATCCCGTAGTGTAGACATTCCCCGCGTCATCAACGGCCATAGCACGGACAACATCATCGCCGACTCCGCCAAAGGATCCTCCCCATTGATAGGTTTGCCCAATTGCAGTAATACTGCCAATAAAAAATGTGATTAAGAGTAGTTGAATTCGTTTCATGCAAGTCTGTTTTTTGTTTTCGAAAAATTAAGAGATGCAATATCACTCAACTACTAGTTTGGAACGCCCCATTGGAAGCAATGAACCAATTAAATACTAAAGACAGAATGATACTGTTCTCTTTTTCAGTATGCTATGTGTCTTTGAGAATTATCAGAAATATTTTGAAAATTGGTTCTGAAAGCCTAATCGAATCGAATAAAATCAACTTCCAGTTGAAATGGAATTTCTTTTTTATCACTTTTTATTATCCCCATTCTGATAATCTCCGACAGGTCATCCTTTGAAATTTTGTCACCTGTTTTATCTGCTAGCCTCCATTCAGGCATTTCGCTTAAATCGAAACTTGATTCCTGCCACTCTTCGGTCGGTGTGAATTCGACCTTGTAATACGGCATATAGAATGGCTCCGAAGTTTTGAGTCTGAAACCGAAAGTCCCACCATATCCTCGATGCTTTATGGTTATAGTCTTAAAGCTTGAGAGATCGTATTCTCCGCGTCTTCCTTGGAAGGAAGCGAATCCACCATTGTTTGCCAAGCTCAGCTCACCTTCAAAAATCACGGAACTTTCTGTATAGGTTAGTTTTCCCTTAGAGAGTCCACCCATCACACCATCATTCACGACATTCCAGTCGTTGGTGTCGGAAGTGTTGAAATTCAGAAGGTAAGTAGAAGTTAAAAGGGACATGAGAAGTAAAAATGCTTGCATGCTTCTAAAACACCCGAAATGAAAAACTGTTCTGAATAAAAAAAGTGGATACATCTTTCGACGCATCCACTTCCTTATTTCTGATTCACTTGTCAGTTCAATCTGACAAATGCGAAAATTACTTTTTCAAAAGGTCTCTGATCTCACCAAGCAATACTTCTTCTTTCGTTGGCGCGGGTGGTGGAGCCGGAGTCTCTTCAGCCTTCTTCGCCATCTTGTCTTTCATTTTATTGTAAGATCTGATAACCATAAAGACGGCAAATGCAACAATAATAAAAGTTAGAATGGCATTGATAAATACACCGTAAGAAATCGCAACTTCAGCAACTGCATCTCCTGCTCCTTCCATGCTTTCTGCCTTGCCTGCGGTAAGGACGTACTTCAACTCGGCGAAATCGACTCCACCTAGTAAAAGCCCTATTGGAGGCATAATGATATCATTTACCAACGATTTGATAATTGCACCAAAATAAGTGGCAAGGATCAAACCTACAGCCATCTCCATTACATTTCCTCGGCTAATGAACTTCTTAAACTCTTCAATCATGTTATTGGGTTTTATTGGTTTTTACAGCGCGCAATATATGTAATGAATCAAGACCGTAACATACTTAACCTGCTTTATTTCGAATAGTTAGAGGTGTCCATAAAAAAAGCCGCCTACACTTTGCAGACGGCTTAGCCAGATTAATGTTTAACCGGATTGCTTAATTCACAATCAGTTTTTCAGCCAATCTTAAATTGTTTTGGGTAATCTGCATCACGTAATGGCCTGAATCAAGATTGGAAATGTCAATATTGTCGTTATAAGCTCCTTGGAAGTTTCCCAGATTCTCATCGAATACCATCCTACCGGTCATGTCGTAAATTTGAATTTGGGTTTGTCCTCGCTCGGGAAGAAAAAATTCAAGTCTGAACTTACCTTCACTCGGATTGGGGTAGTATGACGGGCCTTCGATGGGAAGCAATGCAGGGTCCGAAATGAAGCTTTCGTCATTTTGGTTTTTGTCATCAGAGATTTTACTAACTATGGCGATGGTGTGCTCGAAGTCCATAATCTCGTCCATGTCCAAGTCCATTTTATGTACGGTTATATTTTCGCCGTCGCCAAAACGCTCTTTTCTCACTTCTGAGCGAACTACAATCACTTGCGCGTGTTGATCTCCCTCACTTTTCAATTCATAAACTACGGGACTTTCTTCGTCTTGAATTCCGTCCAGTCCTTCTTTTATTAATCCCAAATGTACTTCTGAAAGATTTTCATTTTCGTCAAGCTTGTCAATGTCAATTGTTTCTCCGTTCAGTTCAATGGTTATGCTGCCGTTGACATTTTCAATCTTTACATTATCCTCATTATTGGTTACGTTGTAAAAGAAAGTGTCCTCGCCTTCACCTTGCATTTCTTCGACTATCACTTCTATTTCCTCACCTCCTGTAAATTCTTCTCCTATTATTTCTTCAGTTATCACCTCAATCTCTCCTTCATTTTCTTCTGTGACTACGGCGATTTTGCGTATGTTTTTGACAACAAACTCGTTTTCACCGTCGGGCTTCCAATCGTTGTCTTGACGCATGTATAAGAAGGAACTCTCGCCTTCAAAAATGTGCTTTCCATCAAACGCATCAGTATCAATGATTTTCGCTTTATCAGGATTGAGTCCATTATCGATCAAGAATTGCTCAGCAGTATATTCCGATTCTGCGTCAAATATGGTATCCATCACGGTGGTTTCACCATGGCTGTAATGCAATACGCTTACCTTTATTTGTTCTCCGTTTTTTGTTGCAGCTCCCGCAAGGATTAGAGCTGATACAGTCGCTCCGATTAAGTAGTTCTTTAGATTCATGACCTTATGTTTTTAGTTCGATACAAACTTATGGCAGACTCTGGGCTGATTTGGTTAACAGTCAGTCAATGAAGGTTAAAGAAAGGTTAAAGTCCTTGTGAAGCGCATGGTGTAGGCTTAGTTTTGTTCGCAATGAGAGGAAATAGACTTTCTGCGATTATCTTCTTAATGACTATTTCGATCATCGGAATAATCGGGCTACAAACTTATTGGTTGCAAAACGCCATTGAGGAGAAAACTCAAGAGTTTGATAAAAGTGCAAAGCGCGCACTCTACGCCACCATAAAGGATTTGGCCAGGTCTCAAGCAGAAACGACCTTCATAGCTCGCTTTGGTGAAATGCCTGATGTCGAGCAAATTTGGGAAGAGGCGGAGATCGAAGTGGAAAATGTGCTCATCGAACGTGACACGGTTTTTTATGTTGATGGAGTTAGAGTCAACTCAAGTGAACGAATTGAGAACCTTTCTACCCCAAACGGAGATAATGTTTACATCATTGAAAGGCACAGTAGTAAAGGCTCGGGTGAGGAGGATATTCGAGTAACGAATACTCAGACTATCGAGATTATTGAGGAAGCTATTCAGAATGTCGTTGTTCGTGGAATTACGCAGGAACCAAATTTGGAAACTCGAATTGGCGAAAAAGACATGCAGGAAATTCTGGCTAAAAACCTGGAGCTTGAGGGTGTGCAGCTTGACTTTTCATATGCAGTCATTAAAGATACATTGGTTGCCGCTTACTCTAATGTCGATCAGGTCGATAGCACATATTTCTCTGCTTCACTTTTTCCTGACTTTCCTGGCTACTCTGCTCTTTATCTAGGATTTCCTTCCAAAGGGCTTTTTGTTCTTCAAGCTATGGGCGGAATGCTATTATTTGTGCTCGTGTTCTCGATTTTGATGGTTACCAGTTTTATTTATGCCGTTCGGTATATGCTTCAGCAAAAGCGACTTTCTGCTATGAAGAGTGACTTCATCAATAACATGACACATGAATTTAAAACGCCACTTGCCACAATTGGGCTGGCCGCCGAAAGCATCATTCACCCCAAGATGAAAGGGGACGATACATCTCTACAACGTTATTCGGAACTTATCCTTCACGAGAGCAAACGACTCAATTACCACGTTGAAAATATTTTGCAAATGGCTAAAATTGAGCGAAAGGAGTTGATGCTCAAAAAGGAACAGGTTTCTATTTCTGAGTTGGTCTTGGATGCCATTGATACGCATAGGCTGATGATCGAGAAAAGAAGCGCGAAGGTTGAAAAGAGCTTTTGCCAAGAGGATGACAAAGTGTTTGGAGATGTGCACCACCTCTGCAATGCCATTTCAAATCTAATCGACAATGCGCTAAAGTATTCTTTCGATACCCCTCACGTCGCGGTTGATGTCACTGTCGAAAAAGGGTTTGTTTGTTTGATCGTGGCAGATCAAGGAATAGGTATGAATGCAGAAGCCAAAGAGAAAGCCTTTGATGCTTTTTACCGAGCTGAGTCCGGCGATGTACATACCGTAAAAGGTTTTGGCGTAGGGCTTAGCTATGTAAAGGAGATCGTGGACAGGCACAATGGAGAAGTGATTTTAAAAAGCAAGTTGGGTCAGGGCACTACAGTAACTATAAAGATTCCACAAAATGAAAGCTAGAATTTTACTTGTGGAAGACGAGGAAAATTTTGGACTCGTTTTGAAAAATTACCTCGAGTTATCGGACTACACCGTGGATTTAGCTCCTGACGGAGATGTGGGATTTGCAAAGTTCAAGAGCAACAGCTACGACTTGGGAATACTCGATGTAATGATGCCTTTGCGTGACGGCTTCACTTTGGCCAAAGACATCCGCAAGATCAATACTGAATTGCCTCTAATATTTCTTACCGCTCGTAGCGAAAAAGAAGACCACATCAAAGGATATCAAGTTGGAGGCGATGACTACCTGACCAAACCATTCGATTCGGAAGTACTTCTATTGAAGATTGAAGCAATTCTGGGCAGGCGGAATTACAATGCAAAAAGTGAAGAGAGAATTTGGTTAGGAGAATTTGAATATTTGCCATCAAAACGAGAACTGAAATATCATTCTGATACAACTAAGCTTTCACCTAAAGAAAATGAATTATTGAATCTCTTGAATAGCTACTCCAATCGTGTGATGCCGAGGTCGGAAGCACTCAACAAAATCTGGGGTAATGAAGACTATTTCACAACGCGAAGTATGGATGTTTACATCGCTAAATTGCGAAAGAAGCTTTCTAAAGACCAGAAAATCAGTATTGAAAACATTCACGGTAGCGGATACATTTTGACTATTTCATAAATTCGAATCATTTGCCGATTTCTCAATTGGTGCAAAGTTTTTATTCAAAGCGTACTTTCAGTACATATTTCCAATATTCTGAGCTCTTCAAGTAGGTGTTTTGCGCTATTTCAGATAGATTAAGTATACTCTCCTCGAAATCTTGAAGCTATATGTCAAAAACCATCATCGTATCAAATCGACTACCTGTAAGAATTGAAAAAGACGGAGATAAGTTAAGCTATAAATCGAGCGAAGGAGGACTGGCTACAGGCTTAGGTTCTATTTACAAGGAAGGAAACAACATTTGGATAGGTTGGCCGGGTGCTTCTTTTCAGACAGAAGAGTTGAAAGAAGAAGTGAGCGAAGGACTCAAAGCGGAAAGCATGCGACCTGTCTTTCTAACCGAGGACGAGGTAGAGTCTTTCTATTTGGGTTTCAGTAATCAAACACTATGGCCCGCCTTTCACTACTTTATTCAATACATCGATTACAAAGACGATAATTGGGAAAGTTACTGCCGGGTAAATGAAAAGTTTGCAGAAGCAATAGCTCAAAATTTAGAAGAGGATGATACTGTCTGGATTCACGATTACCAGCTTATGTTGGTGCCTGAATTATTGAGAAAAAGCCACCCGAATATTACAATTGGATTTTATCAGCACATTCCATTTCCCTCTTACGAAGTCTTTAGAACACTTCCTTGGCGAAGAGAGTTGCTCGAAGGAGTTTTGGGGTCTGACTACATCGCTTTTCATACCTATGATGACATGCGTCACTTCTTGAGTTCTGTGCACCGATTGGTGGGGTATCCTTATCACGGGAGTGAGATTCAGACGAACAGTAGGGTAGTGGTGGCAGATTCCTTGCCGATGGGAATCGATTATGAGAAGTACGAAGAAAATGCCAAACACCCGGAAGCATTGGAGCGAGAAGACCGCTACCGAGAGTCTCTAGGTGATCAGAGGCTCATTCTGTCTATGGATCGCTTGGATTACTCAAAGGGTATTCCGAGGCGATTGGAGGCATTCGATGCGTTTTTAGAGGCTTACCCTCAATACAAGGAAAAGGTCTCTCTTCTATTGATCGTTGTGCCCTCACGTGACCAAGTGCCAAATTACCAATTACTCAAAGAGCAGGTGGATGAGCTCGTTGGCAAAATCAATAGCAAGTATGGCCGCATTAGTTGGACTCCCATCCATTATTTCTACCGTAGCTATCCATTTCGTGCTTTAGGAGCTTTTTACCGAATGTGCGATGTAGCCATGATTACACCACTGCGGGACGGGATGAACTTAGTGTGCAAGGAATATGTAGCCTCTCGGGAAAACAAAGATGGTGTCTTGATCTTGAGTGAGATGGCAGGAGCTTCTAAAGAGCTTTCAGACGCTGTTTTGGTAAATCCTACCAATCAAAAGCAGATGGTAGAAGCCATTAAGCAGGCACTCGAAATGAGCCTTTCAGAGCAGCGTTCTCGAATGGAATTAATGCAGGTCACCGTTAAGAAGTACAATATTTTCAATTGGGTCAATCTCTTTTTTAATAACCTTCAGAATACCAAGGACAATCAGAAGGCTAGGGCTGTCTTAAAATTGGAAGGAGAAAAGCTGGAGATGATGATGGATAAATACAAGAATGCCCAAAACAGATTGATTCTTTTGGATTATGACGGCACCTTGGTGGAATTCAATGAGGACCCTGAAGCATGCGCACCTGATACCGATTTATTGAAAGCTTTAAAGAAACTTGGAAATGTAGCCGGGAATAAAGTAGTCATCATCAGCGGCCGTAAAAAAGAAACTTTGGGAGAGTGGCTGGAAAAATTGCCTGTTGAATTGGTGGCGGAGCACGGAATGTGGTCAAAAGAAAAAGATGGCGAGTGGCAACAGAACAGCCGTGATTCCGGAGTAGAATGGAAAGAAGAAACAATGGAGATCATGAATTTTTATGTAGACAGAACTCCGGGTTCTTTTGTCGAGAAGAAAAGTCATTCACTAGCGTGGCATTACCGAAAGGTGGAAAAAGGCTTGGGCGAGGTGCGAAAGAGTGAATTGAGCAGCCACCTCAAACACATGATGAATGAGCGAGGTTTTCACGTGCTTGATGGCGATCACGTTATTGAGTTAAAGCCCGACTACACAAATAAAGGAATTGTGGCCAAACAGCTTTTCGATCAAATCAATCCTGACTACGCCATGTGCGTAGGTGATGATACGACCGATGAGTACATGTTTGAAGCGTTACCAAGCGAATCTTTCACCATCAAAGTGGGTAGCGGTTCCAGTCATGCTCGATTTGGATTGGAATCAGTTAATGAGGTGAGAACATTGCTGGATAAACTTCTTGACTTAGGATAAGAAGCCAGGTTTATCCAGCCTGCCGTTAATACGTGCAGCAGCATTGATTAAGCCAACATGGCTGTAAGCCTGTGGGAAGTTCCCCCACATCGAGCCATCTTTCGAATCAACGTCTTCACTCAGTAAGCCGAGTGAGTTGGAATAAGTGACGAGCTCTTCAAAGGCTTTTCTGGCGTCATCGATTCGGCCGACACATGCGAGGGCTTCGGCATACCAAAATCCACAAATAAGAAAAGTCGAATCGGGCTCACCAAAATCATCTTTGACGCGGTATCGATAGAATAATCCGTCGTTCACTTTGAGTTCCTTTTCCAGAGCGATCAAGTGATTTTTCGCAGCATCTGAATCGTGAGGGATGTAACCCATGATGATCAGCTGCAGTGTACTGGCATCCATATAGCCAAACTCTTGCGCGGCACCGTAAGCCTTTTGCTCTTTTAGATAAGTCGATTCGATGTGGTCGTGTGCCCGTTTTGCCAAGCTTTCGGCCTTTTTGGTCAGAAGGTCATTCCCCAATTTTCTGGCTACCAATGCCGCTGCCTTGCTTCCCGCCCATTGGAATAAATTCGAATAGGCGTGGCGCTGAGATCGGTTTCTGAATTCCCAGATCCCTGCGTCCGTTTCGTCGATAGTTGCTTCTATTTTCTTTAGAAGTGTCGCGACCAAGTCCAAAGATTGAGCACCTTCATGATCCGTAAATCTATGGTCGACGTATAGAGGTAGCACGGCCATGAGTATCTGTCCGTAGACGTCGTTTTGGACGTGAGTATATGCATCATTCCCCGACCTTACGGGAACATTTCCTTTGTAGCCCGGGAGACTGTGTTCAATCTCGGTCAACTTTGATTCACCTGTGATACTGTACAATGGTTGTATTCGATTCCCATCGGGCACGGGTAGGTTTGAGATAAAAGAAAAGTATTTCTCCATTTCCTCGAAGTGACCTACACTATTAAATGCTTGTAACGTGTAGTACGTATCTCTCATCCAGCAGAAGCGATAATCCCAATTCCTGGTACTCCCCGGCGATTCCGGCAAAGAGGTGGTAGGAGCTGCTATGATGGCGCCCGTGTCTTCGTATTGACATATTTTTAGAGTCAGCGCTGATCGGATAACCTGAGACTGATATAAATTGCCAATACTCGTGGACTTTACCCAACGCTGCCAATAGGTAATGGTCTTATTTAGAAAGCTTTCTGCCGTCTCTCTAATGGGCCCCTCCAATGGAACACCATAGGTGAGAATCATGTAATAAGTTTCCCTGAGTACAAATTCCTTTTCCTCAGCAATGTAAGTGAGGGGAATGTTCGTGGTCAATCGCAAGGTTTCCTCTAGTCCACTGAAGCGTATATGGTTACTTCCCGTTTCGACTTCCAAGTCATTCTCACCATAGTTTCCTTTTGGCTTACACATGACTTTGACTCTTGGATTTCCCTTCGTCGGTTCTATTTTTCGAATGATCACCCGTGGTCGGTAGTATCTGTCCAATTGCATAAACCGAGGGGCGAAATCAGTAACTTGATATTCGTGATCTCCCTCGCTAATAGTTGTGCAGAGCACATTCGTATTCTCGATATACTTATGTTCGGATGAATAGTCATCGCCACATGGCTTCACACTAAATTCCCCTCCTTTTTTCTCTCCTGCTATCAATGACCCGAAAACGAAACTGCTGTCAAATCTTGGTAAGCACATCCATTCGAAGTTGGTGTCTTTTCCTATTAGAGCTAGAAATGAGCAATTGCCTATAAGGCCGAAATCATAAGTGTGTTTGTTCATATAAAATCTTATTTTCCTAATCCGCAGTTTAGTTATTGAAGTCGAATTATCAAGTTATTATAATGAGAACTTGATAGGAATGCAAACGATGCAGTCCAAAGAGGGGTTTTATTGAAATACTGCTATTCTCGGAAGTGCGAGCTCTCCAAACTTACATAGATCAGAAAGCAACTTACACGATGAATTAACAAGCGTATTTCAGTATAATAAGGACAGCTTTTTCTTTTGACATTCTTATATTTCCGCAAAAGATTAAAAAACAGCTGATGTCAACACCCAAAATAGACGTTTCTCTAAAAAAATCAATAATCAAGTCGTTCAAAGATCATAAAGAAGAAGTGCTGAATGATTTCAGACAGGAAGAGCGTACCCGATTAGATCAGGTAGCCAATGACGATATGGACAACAGGCATATTGATTCCAAAAATGAGGAAACCCTGCATGAGATGGATTTTCTAACTCATAGTATGGAAATTCTGGAAAAGGAAATTTATATGCTCAGAAGTATTTCTACTGAAGTTATAAGCGAAAAAGTAGAATTCGGTTCCTTGATAAAAACCGATAAGCTAGTTGCCTTGGTTGGGGCGGCTCATGAGAGAATGGACGTGAATGGTATCAGTGTAGTAGGTGTGTCAATGGCTGCGCCTTTGATGCGTGCGCTGGAAGGTAAACGAGTAGGTGAAAAAGTACAACTCGGTTCTATGACGCATATTCTCGAAGAGATTTGCTGATTTATGGATAAGCGAGTATCCATTCGAAGGCTCGATGACAATCTTCATTTTGAAGCTGTTAATCCTTCAGGTAAAAGGATTGAAATTGATGGTAGTGATGAGGAGAAAGCGATGTTGCCTATCGAATTACTTCTGGCTGCAATCGGTTCTTGCAGTGCTTTCGATGTAGCAATGATGCTGGAAAGGCAAGGTCAAAAAATAGACGATTTGCACATTGAGGTGGATGGGCAACGAAGGGAAGAAGGCGAATGCAAGCCTTACCATGCCATGCATATGATTTTCACTATCCACGGTGAAATAGATCCAAATAGAGCCGAAAGGGCTGTTGCCTTAGCCGTAGAAAAATATTGCTCAGTTGGCGCCACTTTCCGTCCCGAGACTAAAGTGACTTACGAGCTTCAGATGCAGTCTTGATCTTTAAAATCACATTCCGTTTCAGTCAGATTTAGTGACAGCTTAGCTGTACTTTTCAGAATATGGATAAAGATGCCATGAACCATTATTACGCCCTTTTGACATCAAGCAAAATTCTATATTTGCCAACCTAAAAAATGAAAACATGTTAAAGAGATTTGCATTTGCTTTATCTGTCGCTTGCCTGCCAGTTGTGGCTTTTGCTCAAAGCCCTATTGGCCAAGGAGGAAAACAGCTTAATCTTGGGGTTGGCCTGTTCGATAGTGGTATTCCGATATATGCGGGGATGGATTTTGGAGTACATCCCGATATCACTGTAGGTGGCCAGTTAGGTCTGGATCTTGGTTTTGACTATTTTACATTATCAGGTAGAGGAGATTACCACTTCAATACACTTCTTGAAATTCCTCGCGATTGGGATTTTTATGCAGGATTAAGTCTCGGATTTATTGCAGGTATAGATAATGATTTCAATTCTGGTTTTGACCTTGGCGTGCAAGTTGGTGGTCGATACTACTGGAATAGCGATTGGGGGATTAATCTTGAATTTGGTGGTGGAAATAACCTATCCGGCGGGAGATTCGGAGTCTCTAAAAGATTTTGATATTTAACAAGAATTGCACTCTGACCGCCAACCTGATGACAGCGTTGGCGTTTCTTTTTTGTACAAAACGAGATCAATGAAATTTATCACTCATCTTACCATTCTTTTTTTTATCCCTTTATCCGGTCAAGCTCAGCAGAAAACTGACTGGTTCAACCTTTCCTTCGTAGAGGGTGAAACAGCAGGAGCTGATGTCAGTGATGCTCTTAAACTTATTGGAGATAGCCCTCTAGATACAATCATAGTAGCAGTAATAGATGATGGAGTGGATATTTATCATGAAGACTTTGAAGGGAAAATCTGGACAAATATCGACGAGATTCCCGATAACGGTCTGGACGACGATGGAAACGGATACATTGATGATGTACACGGTTGGAATTATCTTGGGAATCCGAACGGGGAAAATATAAAATATGAAACGCTGGAATTAACCCGGCTCTACAGGCAGTATTCTAAGGAATTTGAACACAGAGAGGCTTCATCTATTTCTAAATCAGAAGATAAGGATTATAAGACTTACCTTCAATACAAAGAAGAGTTTGAGGAAGAGTTGACTGCAATCGAAACTCAGTTCTCAGAGTATGCCCAACTCGCAGCCTTATACAAGGGAGCTCAAGCCTTTTATTTCGAAGAAGTAGGTGGTGATACTTTTTCTATAGAAATATTAAACGGATGGAATCCTAGATCGCAAGATGGGGAGCAGGTTAAAAGCTTCCTGCTTTTAGCTGAGCGAGAAGGACTCAGCGAATACCTCGAAGAGGGAGCTGAGTATTTTGAGAACTTTCTAGAGTATAATTTGAACATTGACTTTGATCCCAGGCCTTTGGTAAATGAAGAGGAACTTCCCATTGGATATGGAAACCAGATGGTATGGGCTGAAGATCCATCACATGGTACGCATGTAGCCGGAATAATCGCAGCCGTTCGATCCAATGGAAAAGGTATTGACGGTATTGCTCCAAATGCCATCATTATGCCTTTACGAGCGGTGCCGGGTGGCGATGAGCGTGACAAGGATATTGCTTTGGCTATTCGCTACGCTGTTGATAACGGTGCGAAGATTATCAACATGAGTTTCGGAAAAGCATACTCTCCGCAAGCCGAGCTTGTTTTTGATGCCATTAAGTATGCGGCAAAAAATGATGTTTTATTGGTTCATGCTGCTGGCAACGATGCTTCGGACAATGATGAAGTTCTGAACTACCCTGACGGAACACTGGGTAAGTCTAAAAGCGCCAAAAACCTTCTGACTGTCGCAGCAGGAAGTTCTGATCCTGATGCCTCATTTTTAGCTGACTTTTCGAATTATGGCAAAAAGTCGGTAGACATTATTGCTCCGGGAGTTGAGATAAATAGCTTGGCACCCGATAATCAAACGGCGTCTCAGTCAGGTACCAGTATGGCCGCTCCCGTTGTATCAGGAGTCGCCGCACTTGTTTGGGGTTTAGATCCCGACTTGTCAGCCGTAAAACTAAAGCGTCTGTTGGTCAATTCTGCAAATGATCTGGAAGACTTGATGATAGTAGTGGAGGGTAAAACTTTACCACTCGGAGATTTCTTGAGAAATCCCGCAGTTGTTTCCGCTGAAGGCGCTGTGGAAGAACTCCTAGACTAGTCATGGTATAGTAATTCCGGTATCTTAGACGAAAGTTTCGTACCTTAAGCGACTGATTGCGAGTCAATGTTTCGTTTAAAGCCTACCATACTAGCCCTAGTCGTGCTCTTTTCGGCCTTTTCAGGCCAAGCACAATCGGGTATGGACGAGAAGTCCGGAGCGATGAATGACTTCTTCGGTTTTGATGGGTTGAGGCTCAATAATCCCGAATTACTTTACAATCAACGATTCCTAAGAGACTCTACCTATTTTTACGAGAAACAAGATACAGACGCTGATTTTCTTTTGGCTAGGAAGATTGGTTTTGATTATGATAATCAAGGTCGACTCTTAGTTGAAAATGAGTTTGAGAATAAATCAGGTACTTGGAGTAAATCATCAAAGCGAATTTTCAATTACAATAGCGATGGACTTGTTGAATACAGCGTAGTTAAAACGTGGAATGCCACCATAGAAGAATTTGAAAATGACCAAAGAACCTTTCTCTTCAGAAATTACTTAGGCTTGATATCTGAAGAGATTGTTGAGCTTCACGGGGGCATTGACTGGATGTTGCACTCAAAGCGAGAATATCAGTACAACGATCATAACAAGATATCTGAAGAATTAAGTTTTGAATGGCTAGCTGAGCAAATGGCTTGGGAACCGCAAAGAAGGAAGCTATACGAATATAACGAGAATAAAGAACTGAGTTCAGAGGTATATCAAGTTTGGGTTGACACTTTGGGAGCTTGGGTAAATACCTCTTTGCGCGATTACGAATACAATGACGAAAATCAACTTGTAAATCTTTCGCAAAGTACTTGGAATAAAAATTTGGGTCAGTGGATAGAACAGTCTTTTCAGGCACTTTCTTATACTTCTCTCGGCCAAATTGAGAACTCGAACTCCTATAATTCTCTTGATCCGGACGGAGATGCTCAGGCCAGTGTTGAAGTAACCTATGACGAAAACGGCAATCTGGATTTGACACTTTTTAAAGAGTGGAATTCCGAAGAGAACGCATGGAATACTTATGAAAAACATGAGCATTTTTGGAACGAGTACCTTATCGGAAATTTAGATTATTCCAATAAAAATATTGAGTGCTTTTATGCAAACCCCCATACAATCGGATTGCCTTGGTATTGCAATAGCCTCCTCAAAGATGAAACGTATACCTTGTCGGTATTTGATCACAACGGAGGCTTGCATCACTCTCAACAATTTCGAGGAGGAGATACATTCAGATTGACTAAAAGTCTGAACAATGGCCTCTACATGATTGTCATTACAGGAGGGCTCACCATCCATACCGAAAAGGTTATAATCAGAAATTAGATCACTTCACCTCTAGCCCTATTTATAATTGTAATTTTAGGACTGGAAATTCTATGGAATCTATTACCGAAACTAAGACTGGCGAAAGCACAACTGCTCCAAAGCCATTATCAATGCGTTTTTTGGAAGTAAGAAACAGAACCTACGAAATCTGTAAACCGCTTAAAACCGAAGACTACCCTGTTCAGCCCGTTACGGATGTATCGCCGCCAAAGTGGCATTTGGCCCACACTACTTGGTTTTTTGAGACATTCGCTCTGAAGGAGTTTGATCCGAATTACCAAGAGTTTGATCCGACTTTCGGATTTCATTTCAACAGCTATTACAACAATGTTGGGGAACGTGTACAGCGTTCAAATAGAGGGGCGATGACACGACCTGAGACTGCCCGAATCTTTGAGTATCGCAAATACGTCAATGAAAAGCTGATTGATTTGCTCAGTACAGCAAGAAACAGTAAGAATCTGTACGACGTCATTGAGCTTGGACTACAGCATGAAATGCAGCATCAGGAACTATTGCTCACGGATATTAAATACATTTTAGGGCACCAACCGTTTTTCCCATGTTACCGTGTAGATTCATATATAGATCGGCAACTAGCCGATGTGAACTTTGATTGGGTCAAAATTGAATCTGGATTAAAGCCCATTGGATACGAGGGAGATGGGTTTTTCTTTGACAATGAGAAAGGAAGTCATCAAGTTTATTTGGAAGAATTCAGTATTGCCAATAGGCCTATTACCTTCGGCGAGTACATCGAATTCATCGAATCCGGAGGCTATCAGGACTTTAATCTTTGGCATTCCGATGCATGGGAATTCATAGACCAAAATGGAATAGTCGCACCATTATTCGTCCACAAAATTGATGGAGAATGGCAGCGCTATACCTTGTCGGGATTGCAAAAGATCAAGGGAGATGAGATTCTCGTTCATGTTAGTTACTACGAAGCTGCTGCATTCGCTCAATGGAAAGGTTTTCGACTCCCCACTGAGTTTGAGTGGGAGGTAGCCTCTGAAAAGTTTAACTGGGGTCAGTGTTGGGAATGGACCAATAGTGCTTATCTACCCTATCCGCGTTTTGCCAAAGCTCCGGGAGCATTGGGAGAGTACAACGGCAAATTCATGATCAACCAAATGGTATTGCGCGGTGCATCAGGAGCTACAGCTCCCGGTCATAGCCGAAAAACGTATCGAAATTTCTTTCACCCTCACTTACAATGGCAATTCGCCGGTATTCGTCTAGCAAAATAATATGGGATTAGCAGAAGATGTGGCCGCAGGCCTATCGTCCGAGGTTAAGTATTTACTTTCAAAATACTTTTATGATGCAGAGGGAGATCAGCTCTTTCAGCAGATTATGAAAATGCCCGAGTACTACTTAACTGATTGTGAGTATGAAATATTCTCGACCCGTGGTGCTGACATTTTGAAGGCATTCTCAAAAGATTCGAAGCCGTTTGATTTACTGGAGTTTGGAGCAGGAGATGGCACCAAAACCAGGATTCTGCTAAAGCGTCTCCTAGAAAACGGGGCAGATTTTCGCTATGTACCGATCGATATTTCAAAAGATGTCTTAGAAAACCTAAAAAAGGACCTTTCGGAAGAGTTTCCTCAATTGACAGTTCGACCTGAAAATGCGGACTATTTCTCAGCATTGGATAATGTGCGATTAGAATCAGATCGACCAAAGCTTGTACTTTTTATCGGGTCGAGTATTGGCAATTTTCGAGAAGAAGTCATCCATCGCTTTATGGCAGAGCTTTATAAAAAGCTAAATTCGGGTGATGAGGTGCTACTTGGTTATGACCTGATGAAGAATCCACAGACCATTCTTCGCGCATACAATGATCCTACGGGAATTACCAAAGCTTTTAATCTCAATATTCTGAGAAGAATTAACCGTGAATTGGGTGCAGATTTTAACATTGAAGCATTCGAGCACTATCCTTATTACGACCCCGAGACGGGATTGGCAAAAAGCTATCTGGTCAGTCTGAAACAGCAGATAGTTAAGGTTGATAGGCTAGATCAAACCTTTCAGTTTGAAGTGGGAGAGGTGATTCACACCGAAATCAGTCGTAAGTTTAGGGTAGAGGATATAGAGACTTATTTTGAGAAAGCGGGATTCGACGTTGTCGAACATTTCTACGATTGCAAGCATTACTTTGTAGACACTCTAGTAAAGAAACCATGAAAGTTCAAGCCAAATTCAAAGGACAAATTATAGCTGAAAGCGAAAACACAAAGCAACTGGAAGGGAACCATTACTTTCCTGTCTCTGATGTCAAAAAGGAGTTCCTTAAAACTTCCGATACAGAAACTGTGTGTCATTGGAAAGGCACCGCATCCTACTACAGCATTGATGTAAATGGTGAAATAGGATCTGATGCTGCGTGGTATTACCCCGAGCCGAAAGACGCTGCAAAAGCCATCAAAGATCACATTGCTTTTTGGAGAGGCGTGGAAGTGAGCGAAGTTTAATTTTTCGGCGCAAGCCCTAGTTTCTCTCCTTCTTTCAGCATGAATTGCCGAGCTTCCTCGGGATCATTGGAAATTTCTCCTTCCAAGATAGCCTCCTTGATGCTATTCTTTATGATCCCTACTTCTCTCGACGGCTTTATGCCAAAAAAGCTCATAATCTCATCCCCTGAAATAGGTGGCTGCCAATTGCGCACCTTGTCTTTTTCTTCTACTTCTATCAAGCGCTCTTTTACCCGTTCGTAATTAGACAGGTACTTTCTGACTTTCTTCTCATTTTTAGAAGTGATGTCAGATTTACAGAGGATCATCAAGTCGTCAATGTCGTCTCCTGCATCAAAGAGTAGTCTGCGAATAGCTGAGTCTGTTGCTTCTTCTTTGGTAAGTGCAATAGGGCGTAAGTGCAGTGCAACCATCTTCTGCACGTATTTCAATTGATGATCCAATGGAAGTTTGAGCCGTTTGAAAATTTTTGGAGCCATTCGAGCGCCTTTGTCCTCATGTCCGTGAAAGGTCCAGCCTATTCCCTGGTGAAAACGCTTCGTAGGTGGTTTAGCAATATCGTGAAGGATGGCACTCCATCTAAGCCAGAGATTATCCGATTCAGCAGCTACATTGTCCAACACCTCGAGTGTGTGGTAAAAATTATCCTTATGGCGGATTCCATTTTGCTCTTCAACTCCTTGAAGGCTGACTAGCTCAGGAAAAAACTCATTCAATAGTCCCGTTTTGAATAGCAGCTTAAAACCAATTGATGGCTTCTTCGCCATGATGATCTTATTCAATTCTACGCTTATCCTTTCTGCACTAACAATTTCAATACGCTGCTTCATTTCACTTATCGCAGCAAGAGAACTTTTTTCAATCGTAAATCCTAGCTGAGTGGCGAAACGAATGGCCCTCATCATTCGCAAAGGGTCATCGCTAAAAGTGGTGTGCGGGTCGGTCGGGGTACGGATAATACCTGATTTCAAATCAGCGACCCCATTGAATGGATCAGATAGTTCACCTCGATCGTAATTATTCAGGCTAATGGCCAATGCGTTGATGGAAAAATCTCGACGCAGTTGATCGTCGCGCAAGGTTCCGGGCTCAACTTCAGGCTTCCTCGAATCTCTTACGTAGCTTTCTTTCCTTGCTCCAACGAATTCCAAATCCCACTCTTCAAATTTGAGCATTGCAGTCCCAAAGTTTTTAAAAACCTTGACGGGTTGGTTGTCCAATTTTTTGCTCACACACTGAGCGAAGTCAATGCCATTTCCGACGGTTACCACATCCAAGTCTTTGACTTCCCGACCCAATAGGAGGTCTCGAACGAAACCACCAATGACGTACGCCTCAGTTCCTGTTTCGTCAGCAACTTCCGACAGCGTCTTGAATATCGGCATATCCAAGATTACTTTGTGGTCATTAAAATCCATTTTGGTCAGGGTCGAATGATTTTCACTTCCCCGTCCAGGCTCAGCTTGACAATGGGAATCTGCTTTTTGTCCTTGAATTTTGAAAGGGTGGGCAAATTTAGAAGATAATCTACCTCTTCCAAGAGCGAATTTTCAGCATCTTCAGGTTTATCGACAGCTAAACCTGATGCATCGAGCAAAGCGGTGCAGGCAACGGGACCATTTACCATTTGAACTAGCTTTCTTTCTGCTGGATCTTTTACCAATCTAATGGCAATGCTGCCATCGGCTGCCAAAGCTTGTTTATCCACATTTCTTCCTCCTGGTAAGATCAAAATCAAATCGCCATCGCTTGTGTCCAGTATATCCCAAGCTATCGAGGGAATATCGGTAACCAATCGATTTAACCGAGCATCACTTTCCACTAAAACAGTAAATCCACTTTCTGCGCCGCGATTTTTCAAACTACGCAATGTTTTTAAAGCATCGTTGTTTCGGGCGTGACACAACAGGCTCCATCCGGCCGAAGTTGGAGCAACGAGAAGGTTTCCTTCTACTATTTTAAGATGGCCATTATCTTGATTTATTTTTTCCAACCTTCAAGATTTCAGAAGTATCAATAGTATAAGCACATTTAAAATGTCCTTTCGGACAGGCTTTTTTTCCGTGTAAGCCACATGGCCTGCAATCCAGACTTTCTTGTGTCTCAACTACGAATGCTTTCTCTCCGATTGGTCCAAAGCCAAATTGTGGAATAGTACTGCAGAAAACAGCAGTAACAGGGGCATTCACGGCAGAAGCGATATGAAGCGGGGCAGAATCATTGACGAAGTTCATTCTCGCATCTTTCATCAAAGCTGCGGATTGTAAAAAGGTGAGTTCACCTGCTAAAATGCGAATATTGCCGTGAACGGACTTTTGCTGAATCTCGGCACAGGTATCTAAATCACCGGGAGCTCCAAGGAGGTAAACCGGGGTATCGTGATTTATTCGATCAATCATTTCAACCCATTTCTCAGCAGGAAACTGCTTGGTGAACCAAACCGATCCGGGAGCTACGCAGTAATAGGCGCCGTTTCGTTTTAGCGGGGCAATTTTGTCGAAATCAGTCTGAGAAGGGTAGAGGACAGGCGGTTGAAAAGAACTGTCTGTCAATTCCTCGATCAAACTCAAGTTTCTTTGGACTTCATGCATTTTCTGGTCAATGACATGAGGGAATTTATGAGTGAAGGCGAAAGAAAATGGATTTTTGGCAAATCCTATTTTAACTTTTGCTTTGGACGAGGTCGTAAGTAATCCCGATGAGGCAAAGCGCTGAAGGTTGATCAAGAGATCGTACTTATTTCTTCGCACCTCGCGTCCTAGCTTAGCCAGACTATTGTATTTGGATTTCTTTTTATCCCAAATCAAGACCCGGTTGATTTTGGGGTGGTCTTTTAGTAATCCTTCATTTCCCTTTCTCAAAAGAAAATCAATTTCTGCCTTCGGATAAAAATTTTTGAGCTTCTCGATGAGCGGAGTAGCCAAAATCACATCGCCAATAAAGGCCGTTTGTATGATGAGAATTCTCTTCATAAACAGACTAGACGGCTACTTGATACTCACGAAGAGCATCGTTTAATGAAGTTTTTAAATCGGTTCCTGCATTTCTCTGACCAATGATCAGTGCACACGGTACTTGATAATCTCCGGCAGGAAATGTCTTCGTATAACTTCCGGGTATCACAACGGATCTCTCAGGAACTTCACCTTTAAAAGTGACAGCTTCATCGCCTGTTACGTCGATGATGTGTGTGCTTTTTGTCAATACAACGTTCGCACCGAGCACTGCCCCTTTTCCCACTCTCACACCTTCTACGACTATGCTGCGTGACCCTATGAATGCTCCGTCTTCAATAATCACGGGAGATGCCTGAAGTGGCTCCAGTACACCACCGATCCCAACTCCTCCGCTCAAATGGACATTTTTGCCTATCTGTGCACAGCTTCCAACAGTGGCCCATGTGTCTACCATGGTGTTTTCGTCTACGTAGGCTCCAATGTTGACATAGGAGGGCATCATCACTACGCCACGCGCTAAAAAAGCTCCGTATCTCGCAATAGCATGCGGAACAACTCGAACACCTTTTTCTTTGTAGTTCGACTTGAGCCGCATCTTATCGTGAAACTCAAAAGGACCGACTTCGATGGTATGCATTTCCCGCATGGGAAAATACAGAACCACTGCTTTCTTGACCCATTCGTTCACAGCCCAACCATCGTCTGAAGGAGCTGCACAGCGGAGCTCTCCCAGGTCAATTTTTTCAATGACTTCTTCAATCGCTTGGCGATGAGAAGGGTTATTTATCAGACTTCGATCGTTCCAGGCTTCTTCAATAAGAGACTCTAAATCCATGGTGCTTTCTTGAGGGTGGACAAAGATAAGATATCCTGAAAGCTTCAGGAGGTTTAGATGTCACTGAGCCTGTGTCCTTGATGTTATTTTTTTACAACGAGTAAAGTTCCATACTGAGCACCGTTGTGAGTAATCGTCAAAATATAATTCCCGTTTGGCAAATCGCTCACGTCGAAAGTGGACAACTCCGAGTTCACGATTTGCTCTTTGAGCAATCGACCATTCACATCGTAAAGTGCCATTTGGCCTGAGCCAAGAGCAAAGATTATTTGTACTACATCTCGCGCGGGATTTGGCCATATGGCAATTGACTCTTCAGCTGCATCAGTTACCGATAAGGTAGAAGAGCATCCGGAAGCCAATCCATCAAAGAATTCATAAGTCGCGAAGAGGGCAGGTTCAACACATCCTCCGTGATTGGCTCCAGGTAGTACATTTTCAGAAGCTACATCCTCGGCGCCATTATCGTTCATGATTTGATCGGTGGTGGTACTATTGGTGAAAGCTACCTGCTCGTCCCCATCGCAATAAAACATGCGCAGCGGCATTTCGGGAGACCAGTCGAATAGATCATTGTCTTCAAGTGCTACTCTGAGCGGATGATTCGGGTTGGTCTCAAAATTAGTCAGTACTGAATCTCTTAGCAGTTCGTCGATATTTCCGGGAAGAAGCGCATTGACTACCGTCATTTCAAATTCGTCTTGCTCACCGTCAAAATAAGGTGCTACGAGGTCGGCATAAGGTTCTTGAACGATGTCGCTTAATTCAGTGTAAAGGTTTCCGTAAACGCTGTTGTAACCAACTAAGAGATAAATGATGTAACCGGGGTTAGAATAGGGCTCTCCGCTCAAAATAACTTCAGATTGAGAGCCAGACATATTATATGGGCCGCTCAATGGTGCACCTGCTACAATGCCTAGTTCATCCACCAGATCATTCTCTTGTGCATACTTAAGGGCCGCCATTGATGCATGGCCTCCTTGTGAATAGCCGGTGATGAATACCTCTCCATTGTCTTGCATATCCGATGTTCCCAAGAATTCTCTCACAGCGCTGATTAAATCTATGGTAGCCGTTGCTTGAGATTCCGCGTGAACATAGGGGTGAACACCTTCATCAACCCCTAATCCCAAATAATCAGGAGCAATTCCAATATATCCCGCTGATGATAGCACGGTAACTACCAAGCTCTCGAAGTTGCGCTCAGACGGCACATCATAACGTTTGAGAACGGTACCGTGACAATAAGCCACCATAGGGAAAGAATTGCATGAGCCGGATACGGGCAGGGTAAAGGCTCCTGATGCGATAGTAGGTTCTCCATCAGTATCTGTAGTAGTATATGTTATTCGGTAGAAATCTACCGCATATTCGACAGGAAGGGGGAAGCCAAGGAAGCTGATTAAAGCGGTGTTGTAGTTAAATACCAGTTCAGCTGAAACGAGTTCTTGAGCCTTAGCGGAATTGAAGCTGATCAGTGCTGCTAAGATTGCCAATATCATGTAGATTCTTTTCATCTTTTTTAATTTTTGCGAGTGTGAATTTAGGTCTTTCAATCCTATTACTTTTGTGCAGTGCCTCGAATACTTTCTATTGATTACGGAACAAAGCGTTGCGGTATTGCCGAAACCGATGATATGCAGATAATTGCCAGTGCATTAGAAACCATTGAGCGCCGACAATTGTTCCCTTTCCTTGATAAATACTTCAAATTTCGTGAAGTCAATGAAGTGGTAGTCGGACAGCCTTTTAAAATGACGGGAGAACTGAATGAGTTGGAAGATGAAATTCAGAAGTTTTTGCACACATTTACGCAGCGGTATCCTAAAGTTAAAGTTCACAGACTGAATGAGGCATTTACTTCAAAGATGGCATTGGAGTCGATGATCGCAGCAGGGAGCAAAAAAAAAGACAGACGAAAGAAGGAAAATATCGATAAGATTGCCGCAACCATTATCTTGCAAGAGTTTTTAGAAAATAGAAGAAATCAACGATTAACATGAGCGAAAAGGAAAAAGAAGATAAAAAGAAAGATCCCGGTCTTTCTAAATTAATTGAAGATCAATATGTCAAAGACCGCAAAGTATTTCTTTGGGGTGGGGTAGATGATGATTCTGCGAAGCATGTCATTGACCGTTTGCTTTACTTAGATGCCAAGCATCCGGGTAAGGATATAACATTGATCATCAACAGTCCGGGTGGATATGTCACTTCGGGTTTTGCCATTTACGATACTATGAAAACCCTCAAGAGTCCTGTTAGCACCGTGTGCATGGGACTAGCTGCTTCAATGGGAAGTATTTTGCTTTCTGCAGGTGAAAAGGGAAAAAGATTCATTTACCCGATGGCCAAGGTGATGATTCACCAGCCTAGTGGTGGGGCAAGAGGTCAATCTACTGATATTGAAATTCAAGCCAATGAGATTTTGAAAACGAAGCAAATCGGCGCTGAAATACTCGCTGAGAATTGCGGACAAACTGTAGAGAAAATCATGAAAGATTTTAACCGTGACTATTGGATGGATGCGGATGAGAGCCTTAAATACGGCATCGTAGATAAGGTTATGAAGTACTAGTATTTCGATATGTCAGAAATAAGGGGCGGCCTATGGTCGCTCTTTTTTTATTTAGAATGGATAACCGATGGCAAAATTCAGAATAAGGTTATCACTTACCCAAGAGTTATTCCATTTAATTCGGTCAAGCAACCACCTTTCGCCTTCTTCAAATGAGGGGTCGCGGAATGGCAGGGCAAAATCAAAACGAACGATAATAAAGTCAGCATCGATCCTAAGTCCTGCACCACCTGATACGGCCAACTCGTTCAAGAAGTCATTCCACTCAAACCGTCCACCCGGGCGATTGGAAGCTTCATTTATCAGCCAGACATTTCCGGCGTCGATGAACAGAGCGCCCTTGAGGTAACCGCCCAAGTCAAAACGAGATTCAGCATTCCATTCTAACATGATGTCTCCTGTTTGGTCAAAGTAACTATCGTCGGTATTCTCCTCATTTTTATAAGTACCCGGACCTACTTCTCTAGGTTGGAATCCTCTTAGTGAAGATGCACCTCCTACGAAAAATTGTTTGGCGAAAGGAAGGCTATTGGAATTGAGGTATGGGATGCCGACACCTAGGTTTTGACGAAAAACAAGCTGGGTATATTCTGCAACATCCAAGTATAGTCGAGCGTCAAGCTGGGTTCTGGCATACTGTGCAAAAGGTACTCCGACAACAACATATTGTCCGTCTTCATTAACTTCAGAATTGGACCAATTATAGGCACCATAAAGTAGGTTTCCGGAAGACTCGAGGCTTCCGCCGATAAAGTAATTTACTACACCCCCTTTCCTTTCAGGACTATACGTAATGCTGTAGCTAGGGCCAAATATCAGCTGGTCGTTGAAACTTTCTCTATCAAGCACACCTTGTTCGAATAAATCTTCAAGACGTTGCGATGATTCCAGCAGCCTCACATAGTCTAAACGAATTAGTTTAAGATCATGAAAGGTGGTTTTATTGGTCAGCCACTCATAACCAAAGCTAGCTCCAAAACTACTCTGGGCGTAATAGTCGGGTTGATTGAATAGGCGATAGGATAAGCTATATTTAGTCTTGGGTACATTTCCTGTAAGTTTCCTTGATTTTATCGGGCCCGAAACACGAGGTACAAGTAAATCAGCCGAAAGATCAATTTCATAAGAGGTCAAACCCTTTCTTGATCCTGTGAGCTGTTGTTCATATCGCCCCGTAGCACTCAATCTCAATTGTTCGGCACCTCTGAATAAGTTTCGGTTGGTGTAGCGCAGTTGTAGGCCAGGCCCGGTAAAATTAGTAGATGTAGTCGTAAGCACCACTTGTGAACGGAGGGAATGCTTTGGCCTTGGTGAAGTGATAATATTAGCCCTCAGCAAGTTTTTCCCGTCTATAGTATCGGTAGTAAAGCTAAGACTTACATAATTAAAAATATCGAGCTTGTTGAGGTGTTCCAAGGTGAGGGCTTCATGTCTCTTGTTGTAAATTTCGCCGGGCTCCATAATGATGAATGGCCTTAGCTTTTCGGGTTTTATAAAGAGCTTTTCCTTGTCAATGATTGCCCTGAGACTATCTCCAATGATTTCTGTGTTTTCAGAGTCCACTGCCAAATTGATTGTTATGGAGTCAATTCTGAATTTTTCAATGGCCGCCTTTGGGGTATTGTCTTTTAAGTCCAGGCTAAGCCTTACGTGTCTGTTCTCATAACTGCTATCTGCGAGGTAGTACAGAAGCGATGGAGAAAAGTAGAAGTATCCCTCTTCCTTTAACTTTTCAGAGATGACTTCGCGCTGTGTTACAATACTACTTTTCTTGAATAGATCCCCTTCTTTAACGATAGGTTTCTCTTGGTAGACTCTACGAAGTTCGTCACTCCAAGGATGTGGCTTTGAAGAAATTTGTAGGGTATCGAAATAGTATGGCTGTTTTGGTTCAATTCGATAGACGACAGAGGCCCTGCGCTTTGTGGTATCAACCCTCTCTTCAACATGAGCATTAAAGAAACCTGCTGCTTTCATACGTGATTCTATGACTTCTCGGTTCTCACCAATTTTCACCTCTTGCAGTAAGGAGGGGTTGTTTCCAAGTCGGTATTTGATGAAATACTTGAGCCCTTTGTCGCCTGGTACAGAGTCAACTTGATAATATATCCAAGTCCCAGGTCGACTTAAGAAAAATCTTCTGGTGGCCTCGGGTTCTAAACCTGACAGGATCGAGTTTCTTACATCTTTAGGAATTTCAGTTTCTGCGTCTGCGTATTCTACTTCAAAACCTTCAAAGAATTTTTCGCCAGGTTTCAAGTACTTATTTGCCGAACAGGATGCCAGAAGTATCAAAAAGACCATATTTCTAAAAACTTTCAACACTATTCCTCTATCTCATTTTGCTCATTCGTATTCTGTGAGTCCTCTTCAGGTTGCCTAAAAATATATCTGAATCGATCAAAATCTTTTTGAAAGACGAAGCCTCCACCTGATCGGGTAATTCTTCCAATCACGATATCCTCCAAATCGGTTTTACTAAAAACCAGCAATCGATAGCGGCCATCGGGAGTGAGTTTGTATTCTACCTCAATATTGGTCATAAACTGTTGTTGAGAGGATTGGGCAGACCCCGAATTACCATCTTCAATGGCCACAGTGCTTCCTACTTTTACTATGATTCGATCATCCGCAAATGATTTAGCCAGGTTAACACTCAAATCAGTGTTCCCCTGTCCTGTGGCTCCCCCGTAGGAGTACATGTCGAAGTTTATATCTACCCCTTTCACATACTTATCCGAGAGACTGTTTAATTGATTTGTCAGAATCTGACTGGCGCTGTTCCGCGCTTGGTTCGCCAATACATTCGAGTCAGAACCTCCGTCCTGAGGTAGAAACGTACCAAGAATGAGAAGTGCAAACACCTGTTTGTTTAGCCGACTTTCGTTTTCTCTTAAGTCATTGAGTTTACCCTCCACAGAGCCACTCAGGGCGCCTTGTGCCTCTTCGGCCAAAATGATGTCAAAGGTAATCCGGGGTTCCAGCAGTTTTCCATCTACATTGAGCAATACCTCAAAAGGTAATTGTTGCTGAAATGCTTCATCATAAGAGGTAGAGCCATCTATCAACATTAGATTTGAAATACCCGCGCGGGTCTTGTATGAAGCAGTGATGTCAATATTGGCATTGGTAGGCTCTCCATTCCAAACCAATTTACTTCCCGGCATAAAGTCAAATTTTTTCTTTTGAATGTCGTAGAAAGTCATCTGATAGAAACCTTTCGTGACTTCATATACACCATTAAATCGAAGAGCGCCTGTTCGGTCATAGTCAATCCCTAGTTTTCCACTTCCCTGAATTTGCAAGTAATCACCTGCCGAAGAATCTACCACGACTTGAAAAATAGCTGATTTATCAATGGTCAACTCTCCTTTGATTTTTGGATTACTCGCAAAAATATTCCCTTCTAATCCCTGCTCTTCCTTTCTTCTGGTTAAGATCTCATTATCTGAGCTCTTTTCGAAATTAGTCCATATCAAAAGAGATTCGTCAAAGGCCTCCACCTCCGCCGAACCGGTTACGATGTAGCTGAAATATGTAGGTTCGTTGATTTTTACTTTGGCATCGACAATAGGAGCGGTCGGAGGGCCCGTTATACCCAGGTTTAAATCGGCAACCAGCTTTCCGTGGATAGGACTGATTGCCGTTTCAGCGATATCCACTAAGGTGAAGTCTTTGCTTTCAATCCTTAAATTCAATTGGGGATCGGTGAATTCCTTGTGTTCCACCGTTCCATCGATTGACAGGTTGCTACCATTCTTATCGGTGACGGTGAATTGACTGAACTTTAATCCTTTAGGAGTTATTTCTATTTGCTCATCCTTAACGGTATAACCTGCGTTGAGATCAGTAGGGCGAATGAGTGCATTTTTAAACCTTAAAAATCCGCTCAACTGTGGAGTGTCTGTGGTGCCCTCAATGGCTATATCTCCTGAGAGTGTTCCCGAAGCCTCATCGATATTATTTGCCACAAGCACTTCGAGTAGTTGTAGATCAAGTCGGTTGAGTTCAATATCGAGGTCCAGCGCTGACAGGGAGTCATTTTGTGGGAGTATGTCTCCGTCCAGCACCAGATCTATGTGATCTCCTTTAGTACTGATAAACGTTTTGAAATTGTTGTTTTCTTTCGAAGCCCTCCAGCTCAGTGTTCCGAAATCTGCTCCTGATATTTGGAAGGTTGTTATATCTCCTTCGCCTTCAAAAGTGCCGTCATTATTTAATGAGACCTGACCATTAATGATTCCATTAAAAACTTTCTCCTCTGTATTGAACATCCCCGTGAGCGCGTGCATAGGAAAGTTTTCTGCAATAATATTCAGCGGCGAATCGCTTTCCTCTTTTTCAAGTTGGATCACTCTTTCATCTCGGTAAAGTCTAAACTCTCGGAAAGTAATTCCATCTATGTTAGAATTTATCGCGCAAGAATCCTCGTAATACCATTGTTTGCCATTTAAAACCATGGTATCTGCAAACTGAAAAGTAAATCCATTTTTAAGGACGATCGAGTCTGCTACCAAATTTGCTCCAATCCTATAAAAGTTATCAGAAGTGTCGGGATTGATGGTAAGGAGCACCTTAGCACCTTTCTCAATTCTATCCAATTCAAACTTCAAATCATCCACACCCAAAGTATCGTAAGCCATCCTTTTAATAGAAAGTCTTCTTTCCATCACATCTCCGGCATCAGTGGTAGTAATGAGAAGACTATCGAGATCAAACGCACCATACTCTATTCCCGGAAATACCGCCTCAGCGAGAAGTTTATTGTCTTGAGTATTAAAAATAATGTTGGCCATGGAAGGCTTGAATTCACCAAGTTGGGGAAGAAATAATTCTCCAATTTCCGTTAAGTCGGAGATGGTGAGAGTTGCATTCCAGAAAGCTGTGCTGTCGTTTACAGCTTCACTTTCACCGCGTGCTATTGTTTCAGCAATCACCGATGTCAGCGAATCAATACTGCGATTTGATACAGAAGATAACTGTATAAAGCCCCCTTCAATATTGGCAGATGTCGAATCGTCGCCTGTATAAAACTCAGCTTTTAACGGCTCGAGTGGAAAGCGGTCTCCTTCCTTCACAAAAAGGATCTCGTCAATCAGGACATTTGCCATCGTCGAAAGGCTATCCTGTTTGAATGATGCCTTGAGGTCTATCTTTCCTCTGATGTCTTTCTCGGCATATCCGAGACCTTGCAAGTCTATTCCGCTTACGGTTCCCGATACCAGAGCATCGATTCCTGAACTGAAATCCAGTGTTCCTCCAAGCGAAGCTTTGGCAAATGTGTCTTCAATAGCAAATGCATACTGTATCTCATTGCCTAGCATATCGACATCCAGATCGAGTTGGGTGAATTCTTTTCCCCTGTAATTCAGCGTGTCAACTGAAAGATCGGCACATAGATGCAAGATTGAATCATTCAAGTTTTCTGATTCTACTAATACTGAAAAGTCCGTATTGAGCTCCTCAGATAGCTTCAAGTAATCTCCAATTCGAACTTGATCAGAATTCAAGGTCACGGCTATGCCCTGCTGGCTGTTTGACCAACCGTCGCCTGCTAAATCAATTCCCACTTCTCCGTAAGGGGTTTTCAATAAACCATTGGCTTTGGCTTTTCGGGAGTTGTACTTTCCACTGAGCTGCAAGTTCAGCGATGGTGGAATCTGTGCCGTGTCGACACCTAAGTAATTCGTGTAAGGGATGAGATCATTTTCTATAAGGTTCACCTCCAGGCGTTGAATGGACAGGTTCCCGGGCCAAAGACTGTCTCCTATAGAAGTTGCATTTCCAATTAGTTTTACAAAGCTGCTTCCTGTTTTCAGTCTTAAGTTTTCGAGGTCAATAGACTGCATGTTTCCTTTCGCTTCCATGTTGATGAAGATGTCACTCCCAGGTAAAGGAAGACTGTCCATTTCCATGATCGCGTAGATTTTTTCTATGTCTTTCGCGGCAATCCGAGTTTCGTTGATATCAATATCGAGAAGGTCAAACTTGAATTGGCTTAAAAACGCGTCGACATTTTTATAATCAATCTTAGCATGCATATTCAGGTTTGACTCTCCGTAAAATAGAGTTACTCCTTCCGCCTTTGCAGTTGAGTTGGTGAGGGCGAAATCACCCCGAAACTCTCTGAGGCCTTGGAAGTCATTGTAGCTTCCTGCCAATTCTTCAAGATTTATGGAATAACCGTTTGAACCCACTTCAATATCCTCAGCCGTGATAGCCAAATTAGAAAGGGTGTGCAACGTGTCGGCTCCCGTGAATGCCCTGACCTGAATATTTTCAAGAAAGATCTCTCCGACTAAAGCAGTTAAATCGGGAAAAAAGCTGTCGGTGTTACTTGGAGTATCCGCAGAATTTGGCTCAGCTGAAGTTTGAGTAGAATCTGTTGGAGGAAGTGGAATGTAAAAGCGGCTATTAGTAAGAGTAAATTCTTCGACCAGGTACTTGTTTTCGTTGAGGTCTATTTCATCTGTTTCCAGAAAGAGTTCACCTAAATCGAATTTGTAGGCAGGGTCGTCGCCCAATTTCAGCTCGACGATGGCATTCGAAATTTCCAATTCATCCAGGCCGATCCTCGGCAGCAGGTTGGAGGAAGAGGAGTCAGGACTTTCCTCCGTTGCGGTGATCTGAGCATACACTGCACTATTTTCTAATAGGATGCTCTCCGCTACGTAAGCTTGGTTTTCCAGATCCAATTCATCCATATCCAATTCAAAGTTCCCGAGATGGATATCGATGGAATCGCCTGTGGTACGGTCAGCGAAAATAAATCCCAATTCGGAGATGTTCAAATCACCGAGTGAAAAGCCCCAAGCGCTTGCGGTTGTATCCTGAGGTTCTGTTGGAGCTGCAGTGGTATCGCTGAAGCCATCGATGATAAAGTCGAAGTTGAAATCACTGCTTTTGTTGACGAATATTTTCCCTTCGATTCCGCTGAGATTAATCTCGTCCACACGGATTGTATTCGCGAAAAGCATGCGCCAACCCGGATAAATTTCGAGACTCTCTATGGAAGCAAGCTTGGAACCGTCAGGAGTTAGCAAGCTGATGTCTTCGAGACCTATGAAAAATGGCAACTTTAAATCGACGTGTCCGATGCTAAGATCACCACCCGTTTTTTCGTTGAAGAAGGAAGTTCCTTTATTTACGGCATATTGATGAACGGCAGGGACTTTCCAGATCACAAAAATCAGGATGAACAAAAAGATGAAAACAATAAGAATCCATTTAAATACCTTGGCGGTAATTCGTAAGGATTTCTTAAAGAATTCTTTCATTTAGTTTTGCTTCGATAATTGACTGGCAAATGACGAGCCAAAAAGTGGTGAAAAGTACGAACTTTTCAGGGGTTGCAAGGATTTTAGGCTTGGCACTCTTGGCTTTCTTCTGTGCCTTGTTTGTGCACTTGGCAAACCATGAATTTCTTGCGTCAGATAATCCTGAGGCACTTAGAGATGGCATCAGCGTCAGAACGGCTGATGACGCCTCTTATATCAGACCCGCTCTTAATTTTATCGAGACAGGAGTTTGGAAAGGAGCTAATCCGGGTCTCGGTGGTTATGTGCTTCGGTCTCCCGGATACGGGATGATCTATGGAGTTTTTTCCTACTTATCCGATGCGACGAATGGCCTTTGGGCGATGGTGTTGTTTCAGCTGATCTTATGGAGTTTGGCCGTGGGCGCTATTCCGTTTCTCGCTCGAAGTCTGGGATTTACAGAAAAGGTTTCTTGGTGGTTGGCCGTTTTCATTTCCCTTATGCCCATGTTTTATGGGTTTTTGAGCTATACACTCACTGAGGCATTAACTCCTTCATTGGTGGTCTTTTTCTACACATTTCTTTTCCTCGGAATCGAAAGGAATCGCAAGCTATTATTGGTCTCTGCCATAGCACTTGGATTTTTGATCCTGCTAAGACCAGCCATGATTCTGTTGGTTATTTCATACCTACCGTTTTATTCCTTATTGAAGAAAAGGCTGGTATCAGTTCTACTTATTTCACTGCTGCCGATTTTTCTATGGCAAGTTCGAGTCCACCGTTTTATCGGAAGATTCGACCTTCACCCAATCTATCAGACGGATGCTGCAGATCTGTACAGGCCACTTCACAAGGCTGCTTGGGGCTTTCATAAAATGACGGGGCAAACGGGAGTGGAGTTTCACCAATCAATGGGCATGTTGTGGCAAGCCGCTGAGGGAGCGATTTCGGAAGGTAAAGCCATCAATGGCACTATCGAGAAGCTTGACGGCTCCGTTCTTCAAACCTTCAGTCGCGATGAGCTGACGGAGTTTTATAGTCAATACATTGCCGTTTTGAGGCAGCAGGTTCCTTATCAACTGGCAAATCAGCCCATCAATCATTCTTTGACCGGCGAGGCAGACCTATCCAAAAGATTTGATTTGGTGAAAAAGGAGTATGTGTCGGACAATTTCACTCGAGCTTGGTTGGTTGGCCCCGCTACCGTTGTCAAAGAATTAACAGTTCACAGCAACTTGTCTCTGTACCTCTTCCAAAAGCCCCTACGAGGAAATGTCTTGATTGAATTGCTGAGATGGCTTTCACTCTTGGTTCATTTGTTCACTTACTTGTTGGCATTCGTTTTCCTTTTCAGGAAAAAGAGTTCATGGTACACCTCCATTTGGCTGCCGGCCATGCTTTTCTTTTTCTATCTCATATTTATTCAAAGAGGAATTGAAGAGCGGTACATGTTGCCTTATTTGATTCCACTATTTTTGTTAGCGATTCATACCGTTAATTCCCTTTTCCCCGGAAGGGTCAAGGGGATAATCAATCAAACGCCGTAAAGATTCCTACTATGAAAAGTATCGCTGTTTTTTGTGCCTCATCCAGAGGTGTTAATGATCTCTATTTTGATGCTGCAAAGAAGACGGGAGGTACAATTGCCTCCGAAGGTGTCAGGGTAGTTTTTGGTGGCTCAAAACTAGGCCTGATGGGCGCTGTAGCGGATGGTGCTTTGGAAAATGGGGGTGATGTGATCGGTGTTTTGCCCACCTTTATGCGCAAGAAAGAATTGGAGCATAAGGGCCTTACGGAATTGATTTTTGTGGAATCCATGCACGAGCGAAAGCTCAAAATGCACGATCTGAGCGATGGCGTGATCGCCTTGCCCGGAGGCTTTGGTACATTCGAAGAACTCTTTGAGATGTTGACATGGGCCCAGTTGGGGCTGCACACAAAGCCCATCGGAATTCTCAATGTAGCGGGCTATTACAACAAGCTCTTGGAAATGTTTGACCACATGGCCGAGGCAGGACTGCTCAGGGAATCATGCAAAGACATGGTTCTGGTAGCTGAAGAAATGCCCGAACTATTGACCAAAATGCGAAATTACGAAGCGCCTCCGTCGGCTTTAGAGATGCTAGAGGAGCAGACCTGATCTACTGAAAGGCTAAATTTTAGACTTTTAACTAATCATTCTCTTCATGGAAATCTCAATACCCAATACTCCATCCCCAATACCACGTTAGGCACTATTCCTACTCGCATTAATATTCCCGTAAAGGGAGCGCACGATGAGCTTGTTATAGCTTTCTCTTAATTCTTCGTTCTTTTTGCCTTTCGATTTTTCCAATTCTTTAATACGTATCAACGCGTGCTGCTGAATGGTAAGTAGAGGCAATACAATCTGCTCTCTCAGTTTGATGCTTGCCTTGATATCGGGATTGGTTTGGAGTAACTCATCCTGTCCTGAGATGAGCAACAAGTATTTTTTTGCACGCAGTGATTCCTCGTAAATGAGTTTCCAGAACTCTCCGAATTCTTTATCTTTCTCCATGTAGCGGGTTAGCTCAAAGTAGGTCTTTGAAAGCGATTGCATAGAATTACCCAGCAAGGTCCTGAAGAAAAGAGAGTTGGTATAAAGCTCTTTGATCTCCTCAAGTCTTCCTGCCTTGTCGAAGGCTTCAAAGGCTCTTCCAAGGCCATAAAAGCCCGGTACGTTTTGCTTCAATTGGCTCCATGCTCCAACGAAAGGAATAGCACGTAAATCTTCGAATTTTAATTTGTCACTGTTTCCTCTTTTGGAAGGGCGGCTGCCAATATTGGTCTGCCCATAGTACTTCAACGTACTCATTTTTTCGAGGTAAGGCACAAATTTCGGATGTGCTTTAAAGTCGCTGTAGGCTTTGTAGCTGATGTCCGAAAGCTCCTCAAGCGTTTCACGCGCTTCTTCTCCGAGAATCTTCTCGGGAGAGTGAATGACCTGGTTTTCGAGACCTGCTGTGAGCAGTTGCTCCAAGTTGTGACGAGAGGATTCCTCTGTACCAAAGTTCGAACTTATCGTCTGTCCTTGAATGGTGAGTTGGATCTGACTACTGTCGATGGTCGGCCCAAGCGACGCATAAAATTTATGCGTATTTCCTCCACCACGAGCAGGTGGACCTCCTCGTCCATCGAAGAATACGACCTGAATCCCATGTTCTCGGGATACCCAAGAGATCTCCTCTTTAGCTCTGAAAATGTTCCAATTGGCAGAAAGATAGCCACCATCTTTTGTTCCATCAGAGAATCCAAGCATCACAACCTGCTTCATATTTCGGTTTTTCAGATGCTTGAGGTAAGTCGAGTTTTTGTAAATCCTGTCCATCACTTCTCCTGCAGCTTGCAAGTCGTCGATAGTTTCAAAGAGGGGGATAACATCCATAAACATCTTTGAGCCCATTCCGCTGAGTTTCGCCATTCCAAATACTCTGGCCATATCTATTTCACCGCGGCAATTGCTGATGATATAACGATAGCATCCTGAAGTGCCATTTCGCTCTTGAATTTCCTGCATGGCGTAGAATGAAGAAATGGTATCGTTTAAGGTGGGATCTTCCAATCTTGGCTTCGATTTGAGCGGCTCCAATTCGAGTAATTTTTCAAAATCGTCTTTCAAACTATCCTGTGCCTTCGACTTGTTGATCTTTGGCAGAAGCGCCTCAAATGTCTTGGCTATAACACGGCTGTCTTGGCGAATGTCCAGGCTGGCAAAATGGAAGCCAAAAACTCTCAGCTTTCGTCGCATCGACTCCACTTCTTCAAGATAGAGCCCTCTGTGCTCTTCTTCAATAACCGCTTTAAGTTCGTTGAGTTTATTTTCAAGCCACTTGAGTCGAATGACCGGATTATCGGGATTGACAAAAGCAGATTTGTAAAGCTTCGACTCAATGGCTTCAACAATTTCGAGCGCTCCACGGAAGGTGATTCTTCTCTTGAGTTCGCGAATATCTTTGTAGTAGCTCTTGAATACGCTGGTTCTCAAACGGTCGGCTACTTGAAGCGATGTGTCTACGCTTACGAAAGGGTTTCCATCGCGGTCTCCTCCCGGCCAGAAGCCAAGTTGGAGTAAGGAATTATCTCCCAAGATGTCTTCTGCATGATCTCCTAATTGAGCACATACATTGTCGTAAATCTCAGGGATACTTTTGTAAAAGACATTCTCGAGGTACCAAATCAAGCTTACGGCTTCGTCATAGGGAGTCGGTTTGGTTTTTTTGAAAAATGGTGTTTTTCCAAGTTGAGCTAAATATGACTTAATGTTGCTCAAGTCATTTCGTTCGATTGCTTCAGCCAAATCGGTAATGATTCCGAGGACAGGTCCGGGATAGAATTGTGTAGGGTGAGCTGTCAAGACTACTCGCACTCTAAAGTTTTTGAGAGCTTCTCTTAAAGCTTCTCCGGCATTTCTGTTGGCTGTTTGATTGAAAAAGGCATGAACAGAGCCATTTCCATCCATTTTGTGTACAAGGTCGTAAGCAGCATCTTCGAGAGCGTCTACCAGCACTACTTGTCTTTCGATGTACTGAACAAATCTAAAGAGTTGATCTATTTGAGTTTCCTCAGTATTGTATTCCTTTCTGTCTTCAAAGAATGCTTCGACGATCTCTTTTGGTGAGTACCCGTTTTTCAACCCTTCAGCACAACGCTCTTCCAAAAGTGGAAGAAGAATGCCTGTTCTGTGAACTCCATCAAGGTTAAGCGTCAAAAAAATAGAATTGTAAATCTTGAATCGAAGAAGCACCAAGTCATTGAATGCGCTCACGTTATTGTTCATAATGTGTATTGAGTTTTTCAGCGGATGAAGGTACAAAAGGAAAAGGGGACAATTGGGTTTTCGCTAACCATTCATTCTCGTTAACTTTGTGCCGTTTTTATGGAAGATAAGGCTACATCAGTATCTGTGATCGAGAAAGAACTCTACCCTTACCAGGAAGAAGCGATTGACAAGATCTTTACCGCATTTGAGAAGGCGAAAGGCAAGGTCGACGTGCTTTTTCAGTTGCCTACAGGTGGAGGGAAGACCATTATTTTTAGTGAGATTGCCAAGAAGTTTATTGGTGATACCGGTAAGAAGGTTTTGATTTTAACGCACCGTGTGGAGCTTTGTGCCCAGACCTCCAAGGCTTTGGGTGAGATTGACGTAAAAAATAAGATCATCGACCGTGATGTGAAGGAACTCCATGATCGCGAGGAGTATAGTTGCTATGTAGCGATGGTCGAAACGCTCAACAATCGATTGAATGAGGATGATCAGTATCTCAGAAATATTGGTTTGGTTATTATCGATGAGGCGCATTATAATTCGTTTAGAAAGCTTTTTAAGTTTTTTAAAGAAGCCAATATGCTTGGTGTTACGGCTACTCCGTTATCCTCAAATCGAAATTTGCCGCTCAATGAGAATTACAATGAGCTCCTTGTCGGTCACAGTATTAAAAGCCTTATTGCCGATGAGTATTTGAGCGACGCGACTACCTACACCTTCAACGTGAATTTAAGATCGCTCAAAGTTGGTACCGACGGGGACTATACGATCAGTTCTTTGGACCGATTGTACAGCTTGTACACCATGCAAGACCGACTCTTGGCAGCATATCAAGAGCGAGCAGCAGGTAAGAAGACATTAATTTTCAATAGTGGTATAGCTACATCGATCAGAGTATATGAGCTGTTCAAGAACGGTGGTTTCAAGGTAAAGCATTTGGACAGCACGTTCACCGCAAAAGATCGAAAAGATACTTTGGACTGGTTTAGAAATACGGATGGAGCGATCTTAACCAGTGTCGGAATCTTGACAACAGGTTTTGATGAGCCTTCGGTTGAGAGCATCATTATCAACCGAGCTACACGCTCGCTCACGCTTTATCATCAGATGATTGGGAGAGGTTCGCGAAGCACCAAGACAAAGAAGCACTTTACTATTATTGATTTGGGTAATAATGTCGAAAGGCTTGGTTTATGGCAAGACTACATCAATTGGCAAGATATTTTCAAATTTCCCGATAAGTACTTTGAAAAGATCAACGATCGGGATAATCAACTTATGGTCGATTACCACTATGTGCGACCCGAGTGGCTACAAGAGCTTTTTCCAAAGAATGGCCCCGAAGATGAGTTTAATATGAAGCGTGTCTATGCTGAGTTAGCTGATCGCGGAGAGAAGCCAAAGAAGGCAGTTGACTTGAGCATAGACAACCACATGAAACAGATCATTAAAAATTCTGAGGACTATTATGATGGACTTGAGTTGGTAGATCACCTTAAAGAGGAGATTGAGTATAGGTGCCGACTGTATTGCTCTTGTTTGCATAATGCCACTGAGAGCTACAGCGATTGGCTAAAAGACACTTACATCAGAAAACTCAAGAACGGGTTGAGGTTAGAAATGATGTAATTATGTCTGAGATCAGATTACATCCGTCTTGGAAGGCCGTTTTGAGTGATGAGTTCACGGAACCTTATTTCCAATCGCTGATCTCATTTGTGAAGCAAGAATATGCGAGTACAAAGGTTTATCCCCCGGGCCAGCTCATTTTTAGTGCCCTCGATCATACGCCTTTTCAAGATGTGAAAGTAGTTATCTTGGGTCAGGACCCCTATCACGGGCCTGGTCAAGCCAATGGATTGTGTTTTTCTGTGAATGAAGGTGTAGCACTGCCTCCATCATTGAAGAACATATTTGCTGAGGTACGTGATGACTTGGAGATAGAAATGCCTGTCAATGGAAACCTGGAGAGATGGGCAGATCAAGGGGTTTTGCTTTTAAATGCTACCTTAACTGTGCGAGCACATCAAGCAGGCTCTCATCAAAATAAGGGGTGGGAGAGATTTACCGATGCCGCGGTAAAGGCACTCAGTCAAAAAAGAGAAAACATAGTATTTATGCTTTGGGGCAGCTATGCGCAAAAAAAGGGAGCTGTCATAGACCGAAACAAACACCTGGTTTTACAGGCTCCGCATCCTTCGCCTTTGTCTTCCTATCGCGGCTTTTTCGGCTGTAAACATTTCAGTAAGGCCAACGCTTACTTAAATGGTGAGGGTAAGGCTCAGATAGAGTGGTGATTAAGACGCCATCCAGATCAAAAGGACGATTGTCGCCAGAATGAAGATGGCAAATACTACCGGCATTGCGATTTCAGGCTCTAAGTCTTTATTTTTCTTTTCCAGCATGGCTTAATCTTGAAATTTTGGCAAATATACATTTTGTCATTCTTAATCTGAAATGAATCGGGCTTTCATCTAAAGATCAAAAATTGCTATCTTGAAGCTACCAAAGCCAAAGAGATGAAAAAGCAATGTTTGGAATGTCAAGATCAGTTTACAGGTAGGGTAGATGCCAAGTTTTGTTCGGACTCATGTCGAAGCTCTTACCACAACCGAACAAACGTAGAGGGAAGGGAAGAGATGAAAAGAGTCAATGCCATTCTTAAGAAGAACCGCAGGACACTCGCGGGATTGAACAAAACGGGCACAACCAGAGTGCGTCGAGATCTTTTGCTCGCAGAAGGGTTTAATTTTAACTACCTAACCAATATCTATACTACCTCAAAAGGTAAAACTTACAAATACTGTTACGATCACGGGTATCTCGAATCAGAAGATGAGTACCTCACGTTGGTGATTAAGAAGGAGTACGTTCGGTGAGCCGCTTATCACGAAGTTGGAAAAAGTAGGACAGTGTAAGTCCTGAAATGATATGCCAGATGCCCCACCATGCTGCTATCATAGCCATCCCGCCATTTCCATCGAAAAAATTAAAGATAATGATGAGGCCCAGGCCTGAGTTTTGGATCCCTGTTTCGATAATAACCGTTCTTTTTAAATCATCCTGCAAGCCGAAAGCCTTTGCCGAAAAGTATCCGGAAAGCAAAGCTACACCATTATGCACCAGAACGAGCACGAAAACTAAATCGATATGATCTAAGAAAGCATCGAAATTATTGAGTAATCCGACGGCTATAAACCCCAATAGTACTAGCATACTTATAATTCTGATAGGCTTCTCAATTTTTGAAGTGATATGGGGAAATCTCTTTCTGAAAAGAATCCCTAGGATCAATGGGATTACCAATAAGATCAAAACGGTTTTAAGCATATCGAAAAAACTTAGCTCAAATGAGGTGAGAAAATCACCGGCTTGGAGCGCGCTCTTCGAATAGAAGTCAAAGTTGAAAGGTGTCAAAATTGGACTTAGAAAAGTTGCAACCGCGGTAAGCGTTACTGAAAGAGAAACATTCGCGCCTGAGATAGAGGAAAAGAAATTTGAAATATTTCCACCCGGACAAGAAGCCACCAGAATCATCCCAAGTGCCAAAGCAGGATGAGGTTTGAATACAAGAACCAAGATGAAGGTCAGAAGGGGTAGAATAATAAATTGCGAGCATACACCAGCCAAAACGGCCCTAGGGTTCTTCATAAGCTGCTCGAAATCTGCTGTGTTTATTCCCAATGCAACGCCAAACATGATAAAGCCTAGGCATAGGTTGAGCAGCACTAAGCTATCACTGGAAAATGAAATCGAGATGGAATCGAGTGAAACTGTAGAATCCAAAGGCTTTTGATTTCTACAAAGAAAGAAGAAAAAGAAAAACCGCAAGTGCGTCCTGAAAGCGATTCAAAGAATCGATAACCAATCAATCTAAAACAACCATTAAAGATCGGACTACACTTGCGGCTGCTAGCATACCTAAGTATACTAACGGGCTAACCAAAACCTCGCTGTATTTCTAGAATCGAAATACAGGTCAAATATAGTGGTGTTTAGTCTATGGGAAAAGGCGATTTACAACAATGTGAATGCAAGTTTGGAAAGCCAAGAATAGTTTATGTCCAAATTACACATCATGGTATCGACTAAGGTGGTCTAACAAGGTATGAAACAGGTTTAAGCCCTCATGAACATGAGGTTTGAGGGTTTTTACTGTTGAATCTTCAAGATCATTGTTCGATTGAAAAAACCTCGAAATTTGTGATTTCCTGATTTTCAGCTGAAACTTTCACCTCGATAGGATTACAACAAACTTCACAGTCTTCAATGTATTCTTGTTCAGGCAATGAGACGTCTACGAGCATGGATATTTCTTGAAAACAGTAAGGGCAAGTAAAAAAGTATTCGATCATTTTTAATTCTTGGTATGGACTATCAACCTTTGTAACTTTAAAGTGTTTTGAATAAAAGTGCAAAATAATGTATAGACAAGGTGATGTATTGTTAGAGAAGTTGAACTCTATACCAGAGAGAAGTACTACGAATGAAACGCTTTTGGTAAGGGGTGAAGGACGTAATCATGGTCATTTTATAAAAGGTGAGGCCGTTGAAATACTTGTCGCTGATGAAAACGAGTTGACCGATGGAGGAGGACTGGTGACTCAATATCTGAATGTAGAGTCAGAAGCTGCGCTTGAGCACCTCTTGATTGATTCACGTGAATGGACACAAGAGCATGCGCCAATAGTCATCCCACCGGGAAAGTACAGGGTGATCAAGCAAAGAGAGTACAATCCATACTCAAAAGCTATAAGAGCTGTAAGAGATTGATCCAGAGAGAATGAAGATCACGAGAAACGAGGCAAATAGTCTTTATAATTTCAAGAGGACTCTTCTTGAGAAGGGGTTTTCTTGTGAGCTTGATAAAATCAAATTAGCATCTCACTGCCACGAATTCTACACGGATTTTTTAAATATTTCAAAGCCGAACGTCTTTATAGCAGACGGGCCTAGTGATGCTGCTTCTATTTTAGATCATATACAGGGAAGGATATTTTCAAAAAAGCATGACAATATTATAGAATTTGCCCTCCATACTGAGTTTTGTTCAATTCGCAAAAGGATAGATTTCTCTGTTTTTAATCTTGCCAAATCTGCTAAGGCCGCTTTGAAAGAAGAGCTCGGCCCAGAGTTGTTTCAGGAAGTTCGGAATATTCTGTTTCGAGATCTGAATTTTCAGTTCTCGCAGTCTGTGCATCATGTTGTAGAAAGGAGTATCACGAATCTGCGGTCTAGAAAAGAGAAATCTTCTCCAGAGTTTGCTGCTCACCCTTCCTTCGCTGATCGAGACTGGCTAAATTTCTATCGAGGATGTTCAGAGGTGTTTGGGATTGACTCTCTAGTTCCTGAGAGCTATTCTAAGTTCGTGCAATGCGGTCTTTTCTGTGGATATTTCTTTGAAGAGTTTGCGGTGCTGGTCCCTGTTCCAAGTTGCATGCACAAGAACGAAAACCTGGTCTTACATCATGACGATGAGGTTGCCGTAAGCTGGATTGACGGCACCGACTTGGCTTACTGGAATGGTATTGAAGTGCCGTCAAAGCTAATTTGCAATCCTGAAACCATCACTGCCAGCGAAATTCTCAATGAAACCAATGCAGAAGTCAGAAGGTGTTATCAAGAAAAATTGGGCAGTGAGAAATTCGGAAATCTCTTGGGTCTGGTCTCCTTGGATAGAAAAACAGATCGATTCGGCAACGAGTTGGTACTTTACCGAACCGAGAAAGTTGACAAATTAGCAGGAGACTTTATCTACTTCGCTAAGGTAGTCTGTCCCTCTACAGGAAGAAAATATTTTCTGTGCGTCCCACCCGGTTTATCAGGGGTAGAGGAGGCGGTCTCCTGGACATTTGGTAAAACACCTGAAGACTACCGTCCTTCCATAGAAACTTAACTGAATTCTTTTACCGATCGCTTTCTGTCGTGCTCCTTGAGGTATACCTTTCTAATTCTTAAAGACAGTGGAGTAGCTTCTACATACTCGTCAGCCTGAATGTATTCCAATGCCTCTTCCAATGAGAACTTGAGAGCAGGAGCTATTTTCAACTTGTCATCAGCTCCTGAGCTGCGCATATTTGACATCTTCTTTGTCTTGGTAACGTTGATTGTCAGATCTCCGGGGCGTGTGTTTTCCCCGATTACTTGTCCTTCGTAGATTTCCTCGTTCGGATCAACAAAGAATTTTCCTCTATCCTGAAGGTTATTAAGTGAATAAGGAATGGCTTTACCCAATTCCATGCTGATCAATGAACCGTTTTGTCTTCCGCCAATCTCACCTTTCATGGGTTCAAACCCTGTAAATCGGTGCGTCATAATGGCTTCGCCGGAAGTCGCAGTCATTAAGTAAGTTCTCAAACCTATTATTCCACGTGAAGGAATCTTAAATTCCAACACCATTCTATCCCCCTTGGGAGTCATAGAAGTCATTTCTCCTTTTCGGAAATTGACCTGTTCAATCGCTTTTCCAGAGTAAGATTCGGGTAGATCGATACGCAAGTCCTCCATCGGTTCACACTTTCTTCCGTCTATTTCCTTGATGATTACTCTTGGTTGTCCTATTTGTAGCTCATAACCCTCTCTTCTCATCGTTTCGACCAGAACAGAGATGTGAAGAACACCACGTCCAAAGACTCTGAAAGAATCACCTTTCTCAGCTGGCTCAACTTTCAGCGCCAAGTTTTTTTCGAGTTCTTTCTTCAATCGCTCTTTCAAGTGATTTGAAGTCACATATTTTCCTTCTTTTCCAAAGAATGGAGAATCATTGATAGTGAATAGCATACTCATAGTAGGCTCATCAATATCAATAGTTGGAAGCGCTTCTTGCTGATCAGCGTCAGAAACGGTATCGCCTATTTCAAAGTTTTCGATTCCCGCCAGTGCGCAAATATCTCCTGAGAAAACCTCGGGTACTTTTCGTTTTTGTAGACCTTCAAAAACATAAACTTCCTTTACGTTTCCTTTTGGAGAAGTGCCATCTCTTTTGAGAAGTGCAACCTTTTGATTGGCCTTAATTGTACCTCTTTTCACTTTTCCAACGGCAATTCTACCTAAGTAAGGAGAAAAGTCCAAAGAAGTGATAAGCATCTGAAACGGCCCATCTTCTACGTGAGGTTCAGGAATTTCTTTGATGATCATATCCATGAGAGGAGTGATGTTGTCGGTTGGCTTTTGCCAATCTTCACTCATCCAGTTGTTTTTCGCACTTCCATAAATAGTTTGAAAATCCAACTGCTCTTCAGTGGCTCCCAAGTCAAACATGAGATCGAAAACAGCTTCATGTACTTCTTCAGGAGTACAGTTTTCTTTATCGACTTTGTTCACAACAACAATCGGCTTCAACCCTGCATTCAAGGCTTTCTCAAGAACGAAACGAGTTTGAGGCATCGGTCCTTCAAAAGCATCTACTAAAAGCAGAACACCATCAGCCATGTTCATCACTCGCTCTACTTCACCACCAAAGTCACTGTGACCGGGAGTATCAATGATATTGATCTTATAATCTTTATAAATAACGGAGACATTCTTTGCTAAAATGGTAATTCCTCGCTCTCTCTCCAGGTCGTTGTTATCCATGATTAGGTCACCTGGTTTCTCGTGTTCTCCAAAGATTTGACCCAGCTGGATCATTTTGTCAACGAGGGTAGTTTTTCCGTGGTCAACGTGGGCAATAATGGCAATGTTTCTGATTGAACTCATACTGAGTGTTTCTAAAATTGGCTGCAAAGGTACGCTTTACTTTTGCGTATAGGGTAAAAAAAAATCCCACCCTCGAAGGGTGGGATTTGACTCGTTATTTTTTACTAATTAGTTCTTATTGATCATCAACTTCTTGGTTACAACTCCTTGTTTGGTAGTCAACTTGTAGATGTAAACTCCATCAGGAAGATCATTGGCCTGAATTTGAAGGCTGTATTCCTGCCCTGCAAATGCTTCTTGGCTGAAAACAACCTGTTGTGTTCTTCCGTTCAAGTCAACCAATTCAATCGAAGTGAATCCATCTTGCATTACTTCAAAATTGATGTTCGAAGTACCTTTGGTTGGATTCGGGTAAGTGTTGAATAGTGCCGGAACATTTTCAGCCACCACGATTGCTTCTTGTGGTTCAAAGATTTCAGTGTTGTCAAAGCAACCTGAAGCCATATCTCCATCAACTACCGGGAACGCGTTACCATCGAGAACAGCAGCTAACATTGTTTCGTTTCCACCATCAATATCGTATAGGTAGAAACTGTTTGAGTTATCTCCTTCAGCTACTATCAGACCACCGTCAGCGTTTCGCGCACCACCATTCACAGAATTGATCAGGTCAGCTACTTCTACTGCAGCGCCATCTTCAATTTTGTAAAGTTTTGATGGTCCGTTGTTGTTTCTTTCGATGAGGTAAAGTTTACCTAATTCGTCCAAGAACAAATCTCCTCCTTGAACAGGAACGTCCTCAGCAACTAAATTTGCATCACCGGAAACAGCATCAACTGTCCAGATCTCGTTGTCGCTGGCGTCGCCAACGTATACCAGTCCATCTGCAGGATTGAAAACTGCCGCAGTTACGTTGCCAATAGAGCTGGTAGAAACTTCATTAATCTGAGCACCACCGTAGCTGTATGTTCTCAAGACGCTTCCGTTTACTACATAAAAGGTTCCATTGTCAGTGTTCACCGCAAGGTGAGCTACCAAACCTGTTTCAAACAGTTGAGTCAATACGAATTCACCATCACTCACTTCACCTTCGAATACTGTACCTTGAGTAAAACCAGGTGTATTATCAGCGATGTAGAAGTATCTGAAGTCATCACACTCTTCGATCACGGTAAATCCACCGACACAACCCGCTGCCATATCTCCGTTTTCGAGAACGATATCAATGCCATAAGACGTTTCCATGAGCATTCCTGTCGAAGGATCTATGAGGTTTAGTTCAGAACTTCCGGCATTTGAAACGATGATTGTTCCGTCTTCAAGCACTGCTGCACCATTGATGTTAGCCAATCCCGGCTCGAACGATGATACGCCATCAGTAAGATTTAGGAATACATCATTAAATCTGTTTGTGATCCAAAGATCTCCGTCTTGTGTGAAGACCAAGTCACCACCACTTACTTCTGTCAAAGCGAATAAGGCTGCTTCTCCTGTGGCAGGGTTTACTTGATAAACCGCTTCATCAACTACTGAAGCAACGTATAAATCGCCTGTTGAAGGATCTACAACTGCTTGAGGTGTTCCATTTACAGGTGCACCATTAAAAGTAATTTGGATAGGAGCGCTTAATGTGTTTGATGAAGGATCGTAAACGCTGTACTTTCCTTGTACTGCAGCCACCACATAGATCTGACCCTCATTTCCGAGTGCAATATGAGCACCGTGTTCGAATTCTGCTTCAACTTCTAAAGTAGCTGATCCACCTGCGATGTTTACCTTGTAAAGTGTTGATCCACCTTGCTCAGGATTGTTGATGAGGTAAACAGCGTATTCCAGGCAAACCACTTCACCATCGTTGTCATTGCAACCACCGGCAAGGTCACCATTCTTAGCAGTAAAAGACTCTCCTTCCAACATTAGGTCGTAAGTTTCAACTTCATTTCCATCGGTGTCAACGACTGTAAACACATCGCTCATGAAGTTGGCCAACAAAATATTGTTGTTAGCATCTGCGCAAGCTCCGTTGACATCAGCAGGTATATTTTGAACGAATTCAGTAGAGCTTCCTACTACCTTTCTTAGTTCGTCACCTGCTCTAGTAGCTACGTATAGTTCATTGTCGATCAAAATAAGGTCTCCACCATGAATGGGTGCATCAGCAACGAATTCATAAGAACCATCCGTTAAGTCTACAGCATAAATCTTGTTATCACTATCATCACCTACATAAAGCTTTTCGTCGTTTGCATTGTAAACTACTGCGTAAAGTGTGTTAATCCCATTTGCTAAAGACAATTGGCTTTCGATAGTTCCCGTAGCAGGATCATAAAAATCAACGAAATTTCCGTTGGCATTTACAAAAAGTACCAAAGCTGCATCTTCTTGATAAGCAATATGAGCTTCGTAAGGAAGGTTGAATTCAAAAGAAAGATCAGCCACTCCTGAACCAAGATCTACATTGTAGATATCAGTTCCACTTACACCGGGACCGTGATTTGCATAGAAAATGCTAAAATCATCACAAGCAGATCCGTCAGGGTTGTTGTCCAAACATCCACCTGCAAAGTCTCCATTGAAAAGCGGCAAACCTGATTCGTATTCAGCGACAACGCTAGCATCAGATAAGTCAATCTCTTTAAACAAACCTTGACCGTTTCCGTCAGCAACTATAACGTTTCCGTTTCCTAGTGTGGCTGCACCATTGATTTCATTTACGGCTACAGAGAAATTCTCTCCTGTAAGTACTTTGGTGAAAACGTTAGTACCTCTGTTGATTGTCCAAAGGTCTTCACCTGCGAAGATCAAGTCTCCTCCGTTTACATCAACACTAGGACCGAAGGCAGTAGCCGTTCCGTCAAGAGCAATGGTATATACTTGGTCAGTCCCCGAATGTCCTCCGTAAAGAACTCCATTGGCATCACATACAGCACTTGGGAATCCTGAAAGTGAGGCTCCGTCAGCAGTTTGAATTGAAATTGACTCAGACATTGTTCCTGAGGCAACATCATACACTCTAAGGTCGGTCCCCAGGACATAAATGGAACCTCCATCAGGAGATAGAGCGATATGTGCTTCTCCGATGTTTTCTTCTAAAGTAGTTAGTGAAGCTAAACCTTCACTAAGATCAACCTCTATTAAGGCATATCCATCTTCACCCGAAGCTTCATGCGTGTAATAGAGTTTGTAGTTTGTGCATTCTTGCGCAAATGCTGTGCTTCCTAAAAAGAAAGCAATCAACACTGCAATTGGTTGTCGTAAGCATTTTATCATAGCAAAATTTATTTTGTTAAGATGCAAAGGTGAGGTACAAAACAAGCAAAGTCAAATATTAAACTGTTAAATTCTTCAATTCGTCGAAAAAATGTAACCTTTTCCAAAATTCGAATGCGGTGCTGATTGATTATATTCGACGTTCCATAAAAAACATAAGTGATGATAACACCAATTATAATAGTCGTACTACTCGTATTACTTCTTCTTGGAGTATTTACGGTAAAGCAGCAAAGCGCTGCCTTAGTAGAAAGATTCGGAAGATTTCAAAGTGTCAGAAATTCAGGGTTTCAACTCCGTATACCCTTTGTAGACCGAATAGCTGGGAGAGTTAGCCTTAGGATTCAACAACTTGATGTAAATGTGGAGACGAAAACGAAAGACGATGTTTTTGTAAAGATGAAAGTCTCTGTGCAGTACTTGGTGCTGAAGGAAAAAATCTATGATGCGTTTTACAGACTCCAAAATCCGAATGATCAAATTACTTCATATGTTTTTGATACGGTTAGAGCAGAGGTACCTAAATTGAGGTTGGACGATGTATTTGAAAAGAAAGATGATATTGCCATTGCGATAAAACGCGAGTTGGAGCAGGCAATGAATGAATATGGTTATGGTATTATAAAAGCTTTGGTAACCGATATTGATCCGGCAGAAGAGGTGAAGATCGCCATGAATCGCATTAACGCTGCGGAGAGACAGCGAACTGCTGCTGAGTACGAAGGGGAGGCTGAAAGAATTAGAATAGTAGCCAAGGCTACCGCGGAAGCAGAGAGTAAAAGACTGCAAGGGCAGGGTATAGCTGATCAACGAAGAGAAATAGCTCGAGGATTGGAAGACTCGGTTAATGTGTTGAATAAAGTGGGGATTAATTCTCAGGAAGCTTCAGCTCTAATAGTAGTCACTCAGCATTACGATACATTGCAATCCGTAAGTGAAAAGAGCCGTAGTAGCTTGATACTTCTGCCAAATAATCCGAGCGCCGCCAGCAATATGCTAACGGAGTTAACTACTTCTTTTATTGCAGCGAATAAGTTGAAGGAGTTGGAATTAGAGGATAACGAAGCTAATCCTGAGAAGGCAAAAGATTAAATTTTCACGAATCTGATTCTCTCCTTAGCCCCCAGATTCTTTATCTCCAAAATATAGACTCCGCTTTGTAATTCGTCAACTCCAATTTGGAAGTAACGTCTATTGTTATAAACGAACACTTTGTCATCGCGTATAAGGTTGCCTGACGGATCGTAAATACGGTACTCAATTTCTTGATCCAAGGATCCACTGGAAATAATTGTGATTTCGCTCTCCACTGGATTTGGTGATAGCGTCAGCTCTTCCCCATCTCTTCCTTCCTCTAAAGTCCCATCACAATCTGGATAAATATTTCTGGAATCACTTGCTTTAAGCCCTCCGGGATCCGTAACCTCTATAACTATTTCGTACCAATATGTCTCAAAAGGGCTACATCCCGTTGGGAAAATGGTGAGGTTTTCTCCATTTCCGGATAAGTAGTCCAAATAGTGAAAATGAGTATTATGGTGAAGTATGTGCGTCCATTCATAGATCATTTCTGATGGACTGCTTTCATTATCTGTCACCTCTGCAATCAGGTTAAACAAAGTAGGACTCAGAGTAGAATATAGCTCTCCTTCATTGATGCTTGATAAATTTACACTAGGCGGAGTATTATTTAAAGACACCGGAATAACCTGTTCCGACGTAGCGCCCAAAGCATCTTCAACTTCGAGAAGAATACTTTCAGTGTGGATATTTCCATTTACAGGGGCGAAAGTCTTCGTGATTATTTCTCCATTCATCTCGGAGCCATCTTCAAATGTCCAAGTGTATGTTAATTCATCTCCTTCGGGGTCATAACTCTCTGATGCATCGAGTTCGACTACAAGCTTACCTATGCCATACACTGTATCAGGTGTAACTTCGATCACTGGCTTCAGATTCCCTCCAAAACAAATTTTCTTTATTTCGGAAGGTGCAATCGTTGTTACATACAGACATTGGTTGAAAGGACTTTGTGTAATGTGAATTACAGGGCCAATTGATTCATTCCAAGTTTCGATTATTTGAGGCTCATTTGTTTCGTCAAACTTTATGGCACGTAACCATCCCGAGAAATCAGCCAGGGTATACCATCCTTGATATTCTTCGGGTATACCATCTCCTTCCATAAATACTCCTCCACTTCCGCTAATCCCCGTAAAGCTTGAGCCGATTACTCCTGCATCTTCCACTGAAGTGTAGTTGGCGTCGCCATTTCCATCAAAAGAGGAGACGGCAGCGATAAGTGGGACGATTTGATTGTTTTCGTTAGCTGAATTAGCAAAACTCAACATTGGCCTTTGATGCACAAAAGTTGTGATCGTATCATCAATCGTTACCGAAGGATCACATGGATTTGGAAAGAAATAATCATGCTGAAGATTCTCTTGTTGAACAACATCTTGATAATCCATGTAATCATTGCAAGTCGAAGAACTCAAAGGATTGAGTGCATTCACATTTTTCGTGGCTTTATTGGCATAGTAACCATACCTCATGGGGCCTTGAAAAATTGGCCATCCATAGTTTCCTCCCGGATCTGAAACAAAGTTGACCTCTTCCCATACCCAATCTCCGACATCGGAAAGTACGATAGTTCCGGGATTACCTGATTCTAAGTTTCCTCCTCCCGTATTAGACTTTATTGTAAATCTATAGGGGTTTCTGAACCCCATCGCCCAAATTTTAGACCGTGGAGCAGAAGGATCGGCAGAATTATAAAACGGATTATTGGGAAGTCCTTCACCCGTTTCAGGATTGATTCTTAATACTTTACCATTTAATCCGTCGATATACTGACTTCTGAAAGCACCAAGTTGCTCTTCCTCCTTGAGAATATTGTAATCCAGAGCGATATCATCGTTTGCGTATTGCGGGAGCGGCCCTTCGCCATTAAAACCTCCTCCATTTGGTGAACCTACCCACGTATTACCATCTCCTGTCGAGGCAATTAGAGAGCCATCATTTCCAAACATCAGCTGACCAACACCATGAGCAGGGGCGCAGATAGGGAGTCCGGTTCCCATTTCTTCTCCGAGTAATATTTTTCGGCTATTCTCTACCAGAGTGAGGTTGTCAACGTCTATGGTGTATCGAGTAATTCTGCCCATAGAAACTTTGTTGTCGCTAACAGCCGGATTATAGTCAGGTGTTCCAAAAAATCGCAGGTAGTGAGTGTCCGCACAATAGAAGAGGTAGATGTAGCCATTTTCCATAAAATTCGGATCCAGTGTGGCTCCAATCATACCTAAGTCTCCGTAAAAGGCGACCTCTTCTGAGATATCAATCACAGGAGCGTCTCCAACTTGATCGTTTGATATTAACCAAACAGTGCCGTTGAGCTCCCATACCACTGATAAGTTGGTATCAGCAAATAAAATTCCAGCTGCTACATTGAATTGATTATATGCTATCTCTTCTACAAATCCATCGGGATACTGAGCTTGAGCGTTTTGAGATACTAAGCCTAAAACCAGTAAAAAACCTATTAAAATGTTCCTCATTATCTGCTTTGTATGTTGCTGCAAATTTAATAATCCGTTACCGAATTGATCTAAAGAACCACATATTGATCCCATTTGGTGTTTTGCTAATATGCTATTCCTAAAAGTTGATTTCAAAAACAAGCATGTCTAAAAAAGTTCTACTGTTAAACGGCCTGATAGGAGCCTGATGGTTTTTACATCCAACTAAAGTGTTTTTACTAATATTCTCCCAATATGAATTATCATCCAAAGTCTAGTGTTCTCATTTAGACATTCTAGAAATATTACAACCGCACAAACTTCCTCTGCTCCCTCTTGCCGTTGCAAATAAGATCAAGAGTATAGACTCCATTTGGCAATTCTTCCACACTAATTCTGAAGAGCCGATGATCGTTGTAAACCCTTATTTCGTCCGATCTCACTAGCCTACCCGCAACATCTATTATTCTTAACTCAATCATTTCCCCAAGGGAAGTATTGCTTAGAATGGTTAGGACATCAGAAGTCGGATTAGGGAATAGCCTTAGTTCATTCGTTCCCGTTTCATTTTCCAACTCCCCATCACAATCCGGATAAATCATTTTTGAGTCAAACGATGTAAGACCTCCTTGGTCAACTACTCGAACATTCAACTCATACCAATAGACATCAGTTTCTCCACATCCCGTTGGATTCACAAGGGTAATTCCACTAGAGAAATCATACTCGTGCAAGACATGGTAGTGCGTATTATGATGCAACAAGTGCTTCCACTCATAGGTCATTTCTGATGCTGCGCTTTCTGCATCAATGACATTGGCGGCAAGCTCAAAGGTGGAAGGGAAATCTATAGCGTAAAGCTGACCCTCTGTTACGCTAATTATCTCAACTTCAGGTGGGGTATTGTTTAGGGATATAAGTATTTCTTTCTCGTTTGTGGCACCGATACTATCGGTCACTGTGAGGGTAGCAATGTATGATTCTACCCCATTGCCGGAATACTCATGATCCACTGCAGGGCCTTCTCCAGCTGTGCCATCTCCAAAATCCCATTGATAGGTAATTGATCCGCCTTCCGGATCATAAGACTCGGATCCGTTAAAGTTCACGTTCATCGGTGACGGACCATAGATGGTATCATTTTCAGTTAATGGAACTGGTTTGAGGTTGCCGCCAAAACATATCCGATCTACTGTTCTTTGATTTAAAGATGTGATATACAGACATCCGTCGTATTTATTGAAGGTCAAGTCTACAGGATTGCTCACATCTTCTTCACCCCATTGCGCTATGGATTTGATCTCGTCGTTTTCATTTATTCCTATCGCTCTAATCCAACCGGTGTAATCTGCAAATATGTAAGAGTCTTGATATTCTTCCGGAATTTTAGGCCCCGTTAAAAAGTCACCTCCTATAATACTCGTGCCTTTAAAGGGTATTCCTTCTACCTCCTCCATATCTTGGATCGCAGTCCAAGTAGCTTCTCCTTGACTTCCGAAAGTCGGGAACCGTGCGTGTTCTCCACCTCCCCATATATTTCGGTAAGCAAGTGCGGGACGCTCATGCTCAAAAGTCAAGACATTTTCAGGAATAGAAGCATTTTCGCTGCAAGGATTTGGGAAAAAGTAATCGTGCTGTTCGTTCGGTTGCTGAATCAGATCTTGGAAATAGAAATACTCTTGATCGCAAGATCCCTCTTCAAATAATGGATTGGGTGCCATTAAATTGTAAGTCAATTTATCAGGGTAGGATCCGTCATAGCCCTGATCATCAAAAGGAACGTGGCCTTCAAACAATGGCCAGCCGTAATTGCCACCACCGTCTACGATAATATTGAGTTCTTCCCATCGGGCATTTCCCACATCACCCAGATAAATACTCCCGGGGTGACCATTCTCGAGATCTCCCCACCCAGTATTTGGTCGTACTTTAAATCGAAATGGATTTCTAAAACCCATGGCCCACCATCTGCCGCGATCAGCATCAGGATTGTTTTCGTCGTAATGTGGATTATTTGGAAGTCCTTCTCCTGTTTCGGGATGAATTCTAAGGACTTTTCCGTTCAGACCATCGGTGAATTGAGATCGAAATGAACCGATCATCTCTGCTTGATTGATGATTCCATCACCCAAGGAGATACTATCAAAAGCAACTGGTGGTAACTCACCCACTCCTGTGTAGCAGCATCTCCAAGAATTGGCATCACCTGTCGCAGCAAGCAGGCTTCCATCATTTCCAAATGCCAGTCCACACGTGCTGTGCGAGTCAGAACAAATCGGGATCCCTGATCCAATCTCATTACCGAGCAAAACGTGACGCGATGACGGATCGGCCGTTAAGTAATCATCGGTATTAACGGTAAAACGTGTAATTCTTCCCATACCACCCATATTATTCGAGTTGGCTTCAGGATCATATTCAGGAGTTCCGAAATATAAAATATGGTGTCTATCGGCGTTGTAGAGAAGGTAGATGTATCCATTCTCTTTGAAGTTGGGATCTATAGTTGCTCCGAGCAATCCATTGCTTTCCCAAAAACCACATTCTTCACGAATGTCTAGGAGAGGTTCAGAGAGAATTTCTTCATTCAGCACAGCCCATACCACTCCGTCTAAATCGTAAACATAAGCGAGATTCGTATCTACGGGGATATATCCCGCCGATCTGTTGAGCCCGTCTGCCCCGGTCAAAATGGTTTCTCTTGCAAATCCTTCGGGCAATTGCGCATAGCTCAATCCAACAAAAAAGAAAAACGAAAATAGGGTTAAGATATGCTTCATTATTTCACACTTCTGACGAGCAAAGATAGCGGCCAGGCTCCTCAATAAAAAACCCAATTGGCTGAGCAATTGGGTTCTTTATTAACTTTTTCAAGTAATCTGATCAGTGATCAGATACTCAACGATTGTCAATCTCATCCACTCCGGGATATTCAGTCGGATCAAACACGAATGTATCATCGCTGTAATCAGCTGTCGTAACGAATGATTGCACTGCGTAAGTGTAATTTACGCCTTGCTTCCCTTTGATTTCAATTTTACTCACCTCCATTTTGGCTTTGTCGATGTAAACCAATATCGTGTGATAGTCCTTGTCTTCAGCATCTACAGGCACTAGCTTTATAACATGAGTAGGTCTTCCATTCAGGTTTTCTTCCGCTTTGTAATACTGCTTGAATCCTGACTCCCATATCGTGTAAACATCTCCCGGGTTCAGCACCTCATCTCCCGTTTCGGTAAAGTCTATATAGACTTCATTCATTTCTTCACTATAGGTCCATCTTGTATCTCCGTCAGAATAGATGTGATTATCGCCGAGAACGATATAATACTTCTTGCCCTTCATTTTAATAGAGCCTTTTTGCTCTTGATTCACATCTGCAGCTTTGTCCTCAAGGGTAAAGGTGAACTCACTTGTGATGGTAGGGTATTTTCTTGTTTTGTCACTTAGCTCATCTAGAATGGCTTTCGCCTTGGCATCTTGAGCATGAGCATTGACTGCTACTAGTGCAATCAATAGCGTAGCGAGAACTTTAAGTATATTTTTCATCAAGTTAATTTTCGATATTCTCAGACTCAGCTTTCAACAACTGTTCCAAAGTGTACTCGTCGGGAATCAAAACCTGTCTGGCTTTGCTTCCTTCAAATGGCCCGACAATTCCCGCAGCCTCGAGCTGATCAACTATTCGACCTGCTCTATTGTAACCAAGCTTCAGCTTTCGTTGTATCAGCGAAGTTGACCCTTGCTGCGTTGCCACTAGCAATCTGGCTGCGTCTTCAAACATGGCATCCCTATCAGCAATGTCAATGTCTAAGCTACCTCCTTCATCATCGCCAATGTACTCAGGCAGATCAAATGCAGAGGGATATCCTCTTTGATTTCCAATGAATTCTGTGATTTCATCCACTTCAGGTGTATCCACGAATCCACACTGAATACGAATAACGTCATTTCCGGTGGACAATAGCATGTCTCCTCGACCGATGAGCTGATCTGCACCACCTGCGTCAAGAATGGTACGAGAGTCAATTTTAGAGGAAACTCTAAATGCGATTCTGGCAGGGAAGTTGGCCTTAATAACCCCCGTAATGATATTCACAGAAGGTCGCTGAGTGGCGATGATCAGGTGAATTCCGATGGCACGAGCAAGCTGGGCCAAACGTGCTATTGGAGTTTCGACTTCCTTACCGGCAGTCATGATCAAATCAGCAAACTCATCAATTACCAAAACGATATAAGGCAAATACTTGTGACCCTCCTCGGGATTTAGACGCCGCTGTACAAATTTGCCATTGTACTCTTTCAGATTGCGGACTCCCGCGTTCTTCAAAAGCTCGTAACGGTTATCCATTTCGATACAGAGAGAGTTCAAGGTCTTCACTACCTTTCCTGTATCCGTGATAATCGACTCTTCCTCATCAGGCAGTTTCGCCAAATAGTGTCGCTCTATTTTATTAAAAAGTGTGAGCTCCACCTTCTTCGGGTCAACCAGTACAAACTTGATTTGCGAAGGGTGTTTCTTGTAAAGTAGAGAGACCAAAATCGCGTTGAGCCCTACCGACTTTCCTTGACCGGTAGCACCCGCCATCAATAGGTGAGGCATCTTGGCCAAGTCGGCCACAAAAGTCTCGTTGCTGATTGTTTTCCCTAGAGCAACAGGTAATTCAAACTTGCTGTTCTGGAATTTCTCCGAAGCAATGATCGATCTCATTGAAACCGTGTCCGGATTGCTATTCGGTACTTCTATACCTATGGTTCCCTTTCCGGGAATGGGTGCAATGATTCGAATTCCCAAAGCCGCAAGACTCAAGGCAATGTCGTCTTCCAGATTTCTGATTTTGGAGATTCGAACACCTGGCTCAGGAACGATTTCGTAAAGTGTAACTGTCGGTCCGATAGTCGCCTTGATTTTCTCAATCCCGATTTTATAGTGCGAAAGGGTGGTGACGATTTTGTCTTTGTTCGCATCCAGCTCTTCCTTTGTCACGGTAACTTTACCATCTCCATGATCTTCCAAGAGGTCAATTCGCGGCATTTGAAAGTTCGAGAGATCCAAAGTAGGGTCATATTCTCCAAAGTCCTTGACTTTCTGATTCACCTCTTTGTCAGAAAGGGCTTTCTCTTCTTTGGGCGCTTCGACAGTAAATTCCTCTGTCTTCTCTTTTGGCGGTATTGGTTTACTTACCACCTTTTCAAAATTTTCAAACTCTGAAGTTTTCGGTTCAGAGTCCACTTCTAGCGCCAAAGATTCTTTAGCTGCTCCATTTTTTTCAGGTGTTTCCTTCACTTCGAGCGGAAGATCATCTTCTTCATTATCCAAATCGGCCATAGCCAAATCAGCAGCGCTCGTTTCGGTGAAGTTATCCATATCGCCAATGGTGTCTTCGAAATGCTTCACTTCGTCAAGTTCTTCTTCCGACTCATTAGTTGAAGTTCGAATCTTATTCCCTACAGAATTGAAGAGGGATCCTATTTTGGCTGAAGCCACCGAAAACCACTTTCCTAAAAACGAGAATGACGGATTGAATACGATCGCGATATAGCCCGAAGCAATAAACAAAAGCAAAAATCCCGTTCCTACGGTACCCACTTTTCCTTCTAGCGTATGATTCATCTCGAAACCATATCGTCCGCCTAAAATCTGGTAATCTGAGGAGTCGAACAAAAAAGCCAGTACAGGTGAAAAGACCAGCATCGCAAAAACAGCAGCTAGTGTTGTTTTCCTGGCCGGAAGTAGGCTTTTTCCGAACAATACTTTGAAGCCATAGAGAAACAAAAGAAAGACGAACAAAAAGCTTGTGACACCAAACCATTCATGAATGAAGGTGTGACCCATCATAGCACCGAGTGGACCTAGCCAATTCTCAGCTTCGTAATTTCCTTCACGTAGCACCACCCACCAATTTTCTGAGAGAAGAGATTGATCCTCCTTCCAGGTAAACATGAATGCTGTAAATGCGATCAATAAGTAAATGCAAGAAAAGAACAAGAATAAGCCTCCGACTCTCTTCACGCGGCGATCTGAGCGTAGATCAGAAATCTTTAGCTTTTTACCTGAAGTGGTTTTCTTCTTGGCTGCACTACCTGTTTTTAAAGTGTTTTTTTTGGCCATGTGGTGTAGCGTCGTTTCAGACGGGATCAACTATCAAAGATAAATGCTATGAAGCTATGAAACGGCAAAGGAGAGCGTCGTATTTTAACAGAGGAGTGTTAAAGGAATTCGACTGGAATTTCTCCGATAATTCGAAATCTCAGTTGGAAGATTTTATCAGCCAATTTTGCCCGGTTGTTTTTGGATATTTGGCTTCTTTAAAACGAACAAAAATGCAAATCAAACTGTTCGCAAGTCATTCTAAGAACTACCTTTGTTTTGCTCTCTGAGCAAGGGGATTGAGGGGTTCATATTTAAGTCGAACAGTATTTCAAGTACAGATGTCATCAAGCCAAGAGAGTCGTAAATTACAGGAAGCCACCTTTGGTGCAGGCTGCTTTTGGTGTGTTGAGGCAGTATTCCAAGAGTTGCGAGGCGTGACTCAAGTATATCCCGGATACAGCGGTGGCGACATAAAGAATCCTGCGTATCGTGAAGTTTGTAATGGAATCACGGGACACGCTGAAGTGGCGAGAATCACATTCGACCCTAATGAGATTGCATTCACCGACTTACTGCGTGTTTTCTTTCAATCACATGATCCCACTATACTCAATCGTCAAGGAGCTGACGTAGGTACACAGTACAGAAGTGTGATTTTTTACCACGACGAATATCAGAGAGATCTGGCTGAGCGGGCCAAAGCAACAATGGATTCTAGCGATTTGTATGCAAATCAAGTAGTGACGGCTATTGAGCCGCTGACGAATTTTTATAGAGCAGAAGAAGATCACCACAACTACTATATGAAAAACACCAGCGCTCCATACTGCCAGGCAGTAGTAAAGCCTAAAGTAGAAAGATTCAGAAAACAGTTTGACGACCTCCGAAAGCAAGAACTCAAGCATTAGGAATTGGTTCTCACCGGCGATTCTATTCTTTTGGCTTCTTAGCCAGAATGTGTCTGCGCAGGAAAGTTTTTACCCTGATACTTTGAATACCAAGCGACTAAATGCCGTCGCAATCACAGCAGGGGTGGGGTATGTCGGCTCAATGTCGGCACTTTACGGTTTGTGGTACGCCGATTATGAGTCAACACCGTTCACGTTTTTTGATGATTCAGATGAATGGCTCGGTATGGACAAGGCGGGGCATGCCCTCACAGCTTATCAGATTTCTCGTTACGGATATGGTATTCTCCGATGGACAGGCTTGGAAGAGCGAAAGAGTATGTGGTGGAGTAGTGGGGTGAGCCTGCTGTTTCTTACCAATGTGGAGGTTTTCGATGCTTACTCAAAAGGATGGGGCTTCAGTTGGGGCGATTTTGCTGCCAATGTTTCGGGAGCAGGACTATTCGTAGGGCAACAACTGCTTTGGCATGAGCAAAGAATGATGTTGAAGTTTTCCTACTCAGAATCGGGGTTAGCCCAATACAGACCTGAACTATTGGGTTCGAGTACCTTAGAAAGGATCTTCAAAGATTACAACGGTCAGACTATTTGGTTGTCTGTTTCTCCCGGGTCATTTGTGCATGATGGAAATGTCCTGCCACCTTGGATTTGTTTCTCATTTGGATACGGAGGACAAAACATGTTAGGAGGAAGTTCCAATCCTCAATTTAATGAGGATGGCACAGCTTTACCCGATCTCAATAGGTATCGGCAGTACTACCTGAGTTTAGATGTAGACCTTACGAAAATAAAAACGAAGTCAGGCTTCTTAAGATCTGTTTTTTCGACGTTTGCCATCTTGAAGGTGCCGGCGCCGACACTTGAATTCAGTGAAGGGCAGACTACTTGGCACTGGCTCTATTTCTAATAAGCCAAAATGGTGTAAACGGGTAGGTGGTCGCTGTAGCCTCCCAAATACTCAGGTCCGCCATAGGTTCGCTTTGGTTTCACATCTCCATATTTTGGATGGGTATAAACCATGCTATCAGTAAAATAGGGCGCTGTGCTGCCACTAACGATGTCAGGAAGGTTTCCATCAATCAGAGTTCGGGATACGATGATTTGATCAAGAAAATCCCAATCTCCTCGGTAATTGTAAGATCCCCTTTTGGATTCTTTGAGGCCACTCATCAAATTCACCAAATTGTCTTCTTCTCCCGTTGGAAGATACTCGGTCAATGATCTATTGTCAGGATAGTCATTAAAATCACCCATGCATATGATTTCCTCATTCGGGAACAATCGATGGATACTATCGGTTTTCGCGGCCAACACCTTGGCTGCAGCAATTCGCTTTGGCTCACTTTTTTCAGCTCCGCCGTAACGAGATGGCCAGTGGTTTACAAAAACATTTATGGTTGGTCCGCCACTTTTTAGATTTCCTCTCACATGCAGAATGTCGCGTGTAGGTCGCTCTTCATCGCCCGGATTCACGCTGTAGGAGCTCGAGGAAAGCAACTTAAATTGCTTCTTAGAATAAAGCAGAGCCACGTCTATACCTCTGCCGTCAGGTCCCTCGATGAGGATAGGCTCGTACTTAGCTTTTTTGATTCGATCGTTTGCCGTCAGGTCGTTGAGGACTTGGATATTTTCTACTTCACAGAGCCCTAATAGTGCAGGGAAGGAACCTACGCCTATTCCGGCGATTACCTCAGAGAGCATTTCTACTTTTCGGTTGTAGCGCTCTTTATTCCAACCTTTGGCTGAATCGGGAAGAAATTCGTTATCGTCTTTTAATGGATCATCGATGGTATCGAAAAGGTTCTCAACGTTGTAAAACCCAATAACAGCAGTTTTGACTTGCTTTTCATCAAGTGGTTTGGCAAAAGCCAAACCGTATAATGAGAAGCAAATTAGGACTCCGAATAAAATGCGATAAAACAGGGAGGATTTCATGGAAAGATTAATAAGGTTGCGAAATTAGCATTTTGAATGAAGTGCCATTTATAGAAATTGACGAATGAAATTTAAAATAGGTGATCAAGTAGCGTTCCTAAATGAAGTAGGTGGTGGACTCGTGATAGGTTACGAAGGTGAGTTAGTATCTGTCGAAAACGAAGATGGCTTCGCTTTTTTATTTCCTGAGGACGAATTGGTGTTGAAAGTGGACTGGCATCCAAAAGAAGAAGTTACCAAAAAAAAATCACAGAAATTAATCCGGCCAATTGATGAAACTGACGGATATAAGATGATAGCGGGAAAAATGCCCTATATGGAAGTTGATTTACATATCCACATGGTAGTGGATTCTTCAAGAAATCTTTCCAATCATGATATGGTCATTGTTCAACTCAATCACTTCGAAAAGACGCTTGCAGAAGCCAGAAGAAGAAGGTTAACCAAGGTGGTTTACATTCATGGAATCGGTAAAGGGAGATTGAGAAATGAGTTGCGAAAAAGACTGAAATCACTCTCAAACTGCGATTTTGAAGATGCTGACTACAGCCGCTACGGCTTAGGCGCGACGCAGGTTAAGCTTTGGTACAATTGATAAAATTGAGCAGCCTGAAACAGCAGGCAGAAAAAGCCTCCGAAATTAAAGCACGATAAGGGCTATTGCGAAATGGCAAATGAACGGGCGAAATTTTCGAAATCCATCGATTTCAGATCGGGCGCAGTATTGAATACCGCTTCGTCAATGGTGGTTTCCTTTACCTCAACAGCGGTATAGATCATCTTAACACCGCCTCTGATTAGCTCATATTTGAGCGGTATCCCTTTTACTTTTGTAAAGGGCGGGGTTCTTGATTCTGATTCCAACTCAATGGAATAAAAGAGTTCGAGCGTATCAGTATCTGAAATGGCTAAGGCTCTGGCACAGGTATAGCCTGCAATGGTTTTCTTCTCATCTGTAGTCAAAACCTCTAATTCTTTCGCCTTTTTTAGAGACTCCATTTCTTCTTGGCTCATTTCAACTTTATAGCCTTGTCCTAAGAATTGCATAACCAAAACCCCTGATCCTTTTCCGGCATCTATGAAAAAGGCTTGTCTGCCCCCTCCTGCAACTTCTTGTTCGAAGAGAGAGCGTTTGTCTTTAACGTAGAGAACACTTTTCTTCGGAAGCATAGAAAGCATCTCTTTTTTAGCCTCTTCCGTCGCTTCATAAGCTACTTCATACACTACCAAACCCTCGAACTGTGAGAATGACGAGAGTGGAAGCGCAAAAATCAATAGAAAGAAAGAGTATAGTTTTATCATAGCTCAAAAGTTTCAACCAGCTGCTCCAGTTCAATATCCATCATTTCACGGGTTATTTCTGAGTACTCAGCTTCGGCTTGGAGCGCATCGAGATTCTCAAGCGGCGTTTTTACTTCCTCCGCTTCCAATCTCATTCTTATTCCGAATTCCTCGATTTCATATGCCATCAGAACACCTTCAATTTCGTGGTATTGCGTGCACCAATTGGGCGATTCCATTTTTATCTGGTCGGTGTAGTACACCTCTATTTCCTTTATGTCCATGTCTTCGAAAACGATCAAAGCTTTTTTACAGAAGTAACCTGCGATCGTGTCAGTTTGATTTGTTCTGATAATAGCGGCTTTTGGGTATTCTGCTAGCATTTGGTTAACATCTGTCTCTCGCATCTTAGTTTGAATCTTCTTACGAAAAACCTTCAGCTGATGGTCAACCGTTCGAGCGTCTCGATTGGCTACGATTTTATTTCTAAACACACCTCCGGCAGTTTCAAAATTTGAAGCAAATGAAGTCGGCGTAAATGCGTAAGTCATTTGATCGGGTAAAAGAGAAGCAGTAATGCTTTCATCCGACACTTCAGGAAAAGTAATACTGTACTTGATGATTCCCTCGGAAGGCTTGGATTCAAAAACATTCTTCGAGATTTGTGAACATGCCGTTACCAAGAATATCATAATCACTAGCGGAGCACACCAGACTCCGAACAATACGACCTTGGAAAACATAGATGTTTGAGGATTTGACGACTTCACGATTACGGAATTTAATGAGTTAAATTGGATAAACTTCTGTGATTACGGACACTGGCGCTTAAAGTTTCAAATCCCTGTGGAGAAGGTGATTTCAAACGTATAGAAATTCATTCGGTTATCTACCTTTGCGGCTTAAACACCACCTACATGTTTGAGTTAAATATTCAAAATGAGACGGACGAGCTCGAGGCAGTTTTGCTGGGTACGGCCAAGTCTCCCGGTCCAGTGCCGTCTCTCCAAGAGGCATATGACCCTAAGTCAAAATATTTTATCCAAATTGGAGAATACCCTAAAGAGGAAGATATGGTCAAAGAAATGACCGCTTTTGAGGATGTCCTCAAAAAGTATAATGTCGAGGTTTATCGACCCGAGGTATTGTTCGATGTGAATCAGATCTTCTCCCGAGACATCTTTTTTGTGATCGGAGATCAACTCGTTGTCCCGAATATTCTGCATGACAGAAGGGATGAGGCGCAAGCTGCTCATTACTTAATCGATCAAATTAACCCTGGTCAGATTATTAAAATGCCCGATGGGGCTAGGGCTGAAGGAGGTGACGTCATGCCATGGAACGGACATATCTTTGTGGGCTATTCGAAGTCCGAAGATTTTGCCAAGTACGAAGTGAGCAGGACGAATCAAGAAGGGGTAGATTTTCTTGCCAATCATTTTAAAGATTGGGAAGTGCACGCTTTTGAATTGAACAAATCTGATGATGACCCCCGACAAAACGCCCTTCACCTCGATTGTTGTTTTCAACCTATTGGCAAAGACAAGGCCATATTGTTCCCCGGAGGATTCAAAAATCAGGAAGATGTGGCATATTTGGTTGACTTTTTCGGGAAAGAAAACATCATCGAAATCGATCGGGAGGAGATGTACAATATGAATAGCAATGTATTTTCAATCTCTCCAACGGTGATCGTTTCCGAGAATAAATTTGAAAGACTCAACGCTGTATTAAGAGAGAAAGGATTTACAGTAGAACCAATACCTTACAGCGAAATTAGCAAGCAAGAAGGCTTATTGCGCTGTTCTACAATGCCATTAAGAAGAAGATCATGAGCAAGCAAATCACGTCTACCATTATGATGGTTCGGCCGTTTAATTTTCGTTTTAATGAGGAAACGGCCAAGAACAACTATTACCAAAAGGTACTTGATGGGTTGGATTCAGCTAAAGCCAATGAACAAGCCACTGCAGAATTTGACGCTTTCGCAGATAAACTGAGAAATCACGGGATAGATGTGGTCGTTTTTCAAGACGATGAATTTCCATCAACACCCGATTCGATTTTCCCGAATAACTGGGTGTCATTTCATTCTGATGGACGAATAGCCACTTACCCGATGTATGCAGAAAACCGCCGTGGCGAGCGTCGAGAAGAAATGTTTGAGCTGTTGGCTGACGACTTCGGTTTTCACGTCGAGATGATCGAAGATTTCAGTGGTTTTGAATCTGAAGGAATCTTCCTGGAGGGCACGGGAAGTATGATTCTCGATCGCGAGAATAGAATAGCTTATGCTGCTATTAGTGTGAGAACCGACATTCACGTCCTCGAGACGTTTTGTGAGCGTTTCGATTACGAATACATAGCCTTTACGGCCAATCAAACGGTGAATGGCGAGCGACTGCCGATTTACCACACCAATGTGATGATGTGTTTGGGGCAAAGCTTCAGTGTCATTTGTTTGAATTGTATTGATGATAAAACCGAGAGAAAAGATGTGTTGGATTCACTGAAGAGAACGGGCAAGAAGATCATAGAAATTACGGAAGCGCAGAAAGAGCATTTTGCGGGAAATATGCTTAACGTTGCCAATAAAGAAGGCCACGAGTTTTTAGTAATGAGCACTGCTGCTTATTCAAGTTTGCGTCCCGATCAAATTGAGGCGATCGGAAAACATGCGACCATCATTCACAGTTCGCTGGATACCATAGAGGCACTTGGTGGTGGGAGTGCTCGTTGTATGATGGCCGAAGTATTTTTACCGAAAAGCAAAAAAAAATGATTGAGAATTACCTCGCGGCGATGTGTGCCGAAGGAGTGAAAGCATTATTTGATGTTGAAGTATCGCCTGCCGATATCCAGGTGCAGCCTACCAGAAAAGACTTTGAAGGAGAGCTGACCATAGTGACATTTCCGCTGGTTCGATATGCCAAAAAATCGCCCGAAGAAACGGGAAGTGCTTTAGGAGAATACCTCCAATCGAGAATGGCGGAAGTTGAGTCTTTTGGAGTAGTCAAAGGATTTCTCAACCTCACCTTTACTTCTCAATTTTGGGTTGAAAATCTTCTCTCGGCAAGTCGCAAAGAGGATTATGGTTTCGCTGAGAAAGGCAGTAAGGGAATGGTTATAGTCGAGTATTCCTCGCCTAACACCAATAAGCCCCTTCACCTTGGGCACCTGAGAAATAACTTTCTCGGGTATTCCGTAGCTGAAATTTTAAAGGCCGCAGGACACGAAGTAAAAAAGGTACAGATCATCAACGATCGTGGAATACACATTTGCAAGTCCATGGTAGCCTGGGAGAAATTTGGTGAAGGCGAAACCCCCGAAACAGCGGGTTTGAAGGGTGATCACTTGGTTGGAAAATATTATGTGCGTTTCGATCAGGAATTGAAAAAACAAGTCGCTGGAGGGATGGACAAAGGAATGTCCAAAGAAGAAGCCGAAGCTGCCGCACCGATTATGCAAGAGGCTCGCGAAACTTTACTGAAGTGGGAGAAGAAAGATCCTGAAGTTTATGCACTTTGGGAAAAAATGAATGGCTGGGTTTACAAAGGATTTGAGAAGACCTACAACCGAATGGGCGTGGACTTCGATAAGCTTTATTATGAAAGTCAGACTTGGATAAAAGGAAAAGACGAGGCTCTAAAAGGAGTTAAAGATGGTGTTTTTACTCAACGCGAAGACGGCTCGGTTTGGGCGGACCTCACCCCCGATGGATTGGACGAAAAAATACTGCTTCGTAAGGATGGAACGACCGTCTACATGACTCAAGATATCGGGACGGCAATTTTGCGCTACCAAGATTTCCCGGATGTAACCCAGATGGTTTACACTGTGGGAAACGAACAAGAGTATCACTTCAAAGTGCTCTTTTTGATCCTTCAAAAAATTGGTTACGAATGGGCCAAGAACTGCTATCACCTGTCATACGGTATGGTTGAATTGCCTGAAGGCAAAATGAAATCGCGAGAAGGAACAGTAATAGATGCTGATGACATTATGCAAGCGATGGCCGATTCTGCAGAAGAGATCACCACAGAACTAGGTAAGTTGGAGGGACTGGAGCAAAGCGAGAAGGAAGGTCTATACGAGATGATCGGAATGTCGGCGCTTAAGTACTTCCTGCTCAAGGTGGATCCAAAGAAGAATATGCTGTTTGATCCGAAAGAAAGTATCGATTTCAATGGGCATACAGGTCCGTTCATTCAATACGCGCATGCCCGAATTCAATCTGTGTTGAGAAATATAAAAGGCGAATTGAAATTCGACTCTGCAAACATTCATGTGGATGAGTTTGAACGACGCGTTCACTTCAAAATCCATTCTTTTCCAAAGTTGATTGAAGAGGCCGCCGCCGATTATAGCCCTGCTGTTTTGGCAAATTATGCCTTCGATTTGGTGAAGGATTTCAATTCCTTCTACCAGAATTCAAGCATTCTTCACGCTGAGACTGAAGATTTAAAAAATTACCGTGCACTGCTGGCAAAGCAAGTCGGAGAGATCATTAAGAAATCCATGGCATTATTGGGAATTCAGTCGCCCGATAGAATGTAGACGAATTGCTAACTTTGCCCTCCCAAAATCACTGATTTTATGTTCGAAAATCTTACCGAGAAGTTTGATAAAGCGTTTCAGGTTTTAAAAGGCCAAGGCCAGATAACCGAGGTTAACGTAGCCGAAACGCTAAAGGAAGTAAGAAGAGCTCTGCTCGATGCCGATGTGAATTACAAAACGGCGAAGGATTTTACCAATGAAGTAAAAGAAAAAGCCCTTGGGCGTGACGTGCTCACGGCCTTGAAGCCTTCTGAACTTTTGGTGAAAATCACCCATGAGTCTCTCGTAGAGTTGATGGGGGGCGAACAGGAAGAGATCGACCTCAAGGGAAATCCTGCCGTCATACTGATGTCTGGTTTGCAGGGATCGGGTAAGACGACCTTTTCAGGGAAACTCGCCAATTACCTCAAAACCAAGAAAGGAAAGAATCCACTGCTCGTAGCTTGTGATGTATACCGCCCTGCGGCTATCGATCAGCTGCACGTGGTAGGAGACCAAATAGGAGTGGAGGTCTTTTCCAATAAGGAAGAGAAAGATCCCGTAAAGATAGCCCAAGCTGCCATTCTGCATGCCCGAAGCAATGGCCACAATGTGGTGATCGTGGATACTGCCGGTCGACTGGCTATCGATGAGCAGATGATGAGCGAAATCGAAGCGGTAAAGCGCACCATCGAACCATCTGAAACGCTTTTCGTGGTAGATGCCATGACGGGTCAGGATGCGGTGAATACCGCCAAGACATTCAACGAGCGTCTCGACTTTGACGGAGTCGTGCTTACCAAGCTCGATGGAGATACACGCGGTGGAGCTGCGATTTCTATCAAAACAGTCGTGGACAAGCCCATTAAGTTTGTCGGTACGGGAGAGAAGATGGATGCTTTGGATCTGTTTTATCCGAAAAGGATGGCGGATCGAATCCTCGGTATGGGAGACGTGGTTTCCTTGGTGGAACGAGCCCAAGAGCAGTACGACGAGGAGAAGGCACGCAAGCTTTCAAAGAAGATTGCCAAGAACGAATTCAACTTCGATGATTTTCTGGATCAAATCCAACAAATCAAGAAGATGGGGAATATGAAAGACCTCATGGGCATGATTCCCGGAATGGGAAAAGCCATGAAGGGAATGGACATTGATGATGATGCGTTCAAAGGAATTGAAGCTATCATTCATTCTATGACTCCTCAAGAAAGAAACGATCACAAAATCATCAATGGTTCGCGTAAGAAGCGGATTGCCAAAGGAAGCGGAAGTGATGTGCAGGAAGTGAATAAGCTTATCAAACAGTTCGAACAGACCCGTAAGATGATGCAGTTGATGTCGAACAAAAAGAATATGGCCAACATGATGAAGATGATGGGTGGCCGCGGAATTCCAGGGATGTAATCATGGCAGAACCAAAGATTCTTAGCGGAAGAGAAACAGCGAAGGAAATTAGACAGGAAATTGCTGCGGAAGTGGCCCGAAGAAAAGAAGGTGGATTGAAAGTTCCCCATTTGGCTGCGGTGCTTGTAGGAAATGATGGCGGGAGCGAAACCTATGTGAGTTACAAGGTAAAAGATTGTAAAGAGGTTGGATTTGACTCAACCCTCATTCGAAGGAATGATGACGTGACTGAAGAAGAACTTCTGAAGCTTATCGCTGAGCTAAATGCCAATGATGACATCGATGGGTTTATCGTTCAGTTGCCTCTGCCAAAGCACATTGATTCACAAAAGGTAATCACGGCTATCGATCCCGATAAAGATGTAGATGGATTTCATCCTACTAATGTTGGTCGGATGAACTTAGGTTTAGATGGATTCCTTCCGGCCACGCCTTCGGGTATCATCGAATTGCTGAGAAGAAACGACATTGAAACTTCGGGAAAGCACTGCGTCATTCTAGGACGAAGCAATATTGTTGGATCCCCCATGAGCGTTTTGCTTTCGCGAAATCGTGCTATGGGAAATGCCACCGTAACCCTTTGTCACAGTCGCACCAAGGACTTGCCTCACTGGACCCGTCAAGCTGATATTCTTGTGGCTGCTTTAGGCCGTCCCGGATTCGTGACCGCCGATATGGTCAAGCGAGGCGCTGTGGTGATAGATGTTGGTACTACCCGTGTACCCGACGCTTCCAAAAAGTCTGGATTTGCCTTGAAAGGCGATGTGCTTTACGATGAGGTGACACCTCTTTCAGAAGCTATTACCCCCGTGCCCGGTGGTGTAGGGCCAATGACGCGTGTCGCCTTATTGTTGAATACCCTGAAGGCAGCCAAGAAGTCTGAAGATTGATGACTCAGAAAGTGCGATAGGCTATCAATTGCCCGAGGCACAATCAGATGGGTGAGTAATGCGCCGATCGACTTTCTCTTATCTGCTACTTATTGAGAGTGCTCCTTATTTTCTTTAACTTTATCAGTTACAGGCTAAATGAGCTATGATTAGATTTTCAGTCCTATTCATCTTTCTATTTCTTTCACTTTTGAGTGCTGGTCAATTCTCCACACCTACGGTTATTTCGAACACCTCTATACAGCCTACTGAGGTAAAACTACATGACTTAGACGGTGATGGAGATCTCGACGTACTTTCTAATGCTATTGCGTCGGATGGACTTGTCTGGATTGAGAATCTCGGGGCAGGTGAGTTTTCAGACCCGATTTTTGTTACAGCAAGTACTCAAGGTCAATCTTTTTTCGAGGCAATGGACATCGACGGAGACTTTGATCTCGACATCATTTCCGTATCAAATGGAGATAATAAAGTAGCTTGGTATGCCAACGATGGGGTGGGAAACTTTGGTCCTCAAAACGTGATTTCTTCTGAAGAAGGTTCGCCTGATGCTCTGGAGGCAGTTGACTTTGATCTGGATGGCGATGTGGATATCATAGTGGGATATAGCAGTGTGGCAGGAGTTGGATGGTTTCAGAATACAGGTGGAGGTGAATTTCTTCCTCTGGAAAACCTGCTGAATATTGATCACGACATGGCAGCAGTGCGAGTAGCCGATTTATCAGGAGACGGAAATTTTGATCTGATCGTTGCGTCACAAATTGATTTTTACAATGAACTCAAGTGGTTCGAGAACCAAGGGAATGGGACGTTCGATACCGATGCCCCCAATGTCATCTCGTCATTGGTAGGCAAACCCTACATAACTCCGCCTTTCGACATAGATGAAGACGGAGACATCGATGTGATCGCACCAGAGTCCGGAGGGCAAGTAAAGTGGTATCAGAATTTAGGAAATGGAACATTTGAAACAAACGTTGCCATTGACTTTGGCGACTACCTCAGTAATTATGTGCTCACCGATATTGATGGTGATAACGACCTCGATTTAATTGGTACCAACCTCTTTTTTTTACAGGAAGACAACCGACTGTGGCTATTCGAAAATTTAGGGAACTTTCAATTTGGTGAGGGACAAATTATAGAGGATACGCCAACACATGCAAAGTTTTTAACCGCAGGTGATCTCGATGGAGATGGGTATCCCGAATTGGTTACCGGCTCAATTGTAGAAACTCAAATTACATTATATGAGAATGAAGGGTCTGGAAATTACGGTCCACAAATTGAATTGACAAAAGGTCTGTCGAGGGTGAAGAGTCTTTCTTTGGTAGATGTCGACGGAGACGGTCTGGAAGATCTTTTGTGTGCCTCAAACGGGGACGACAAGGTTGTTTGGTTCCCGCGGATGGATAATACGAGTTTTGGTCCTCAGGTTACCCTTACCAATCAATTTTACTACTTGCAGGGTGCTGAATTGGAAGATGTGGATCAAGATGGAGACTTGGATCTCATCGCAGTCTCAAATACATTGATTGATGCAGGTTGGCTCGAGAATAACGGCGATTTTGAGTTTGGTGAATACCATCCTATTCATCAATCAACAACCATAGAAGGTGGATTTATTTCAGCGGGAATACCTCAGATTGTTGATCTGGATCAAGATGGGGATTTTGATATCCTGACAAGCTATTTTGATTTTGGTGCGCCCTCGCAAATCATTGGATTTCGCAATGAAGGAGACGGTCAGTTTTCTGACTCTTTGGTCCTGGCCAATGTTCAGGGAGGCGTGTCATTTCTGACTACTGCCGATGTGAACGGTGATGGGAATTTAGATTTTCTGACCCGAGCAGGTACCACGGGTATTTCATATGTTGAAAATCTTGGGGATGGCGAATATGCCTCTCCTCTCACACAGCAAATTACCGAACCCGAAGAGAATATTTATGATTTTGTGCCCGTCAATACCGATGATGACGAGGATATGGACTTGTTCGTTATTACAACCTCAAACAATCAATTTACTCTGAATCACTATGAAAATTTGGATGGGAACGGTCTAGTCGAACAAGGCTCAATTTCTATTGAGAATATCAATCATTATGGTGATTTTTATTTTGAAGCGATTGACATCGATTCAGACGGTCTGATGGATTTGGTGATGGCTGAGGCCGATGCCAATGAAGTCGTTTGGTTTCGGTTTTTAGGGGATGGAAATTTTGCACCACGACAGGGGCTTACCAACCAAATTGAGAAACCTTCCTTTTTCATCTCCGAGGACATAAATGGCGATGGCGATTTCGATCTCATTGTAGGCTCAGAGGGGCAAGGTACCGTTCATGTTTTAGAAAATCTTTTTGTGCCTCCCGTCCAAGTGGCCAGTGGAACCGTTTTTGCTGATCTCAACCAAGATGGGGTCTTTGATGTGGAAGACCAAGGGTTGGATGCTATTTTCATGAGTAGTTCACCACAAACTTCTTGGGCATTTACATACAATAACGGGCAGTACAGCTTTTCTTCCGAGATAGGCTCTGAATATTCCTACGAGATATTCCCGGAAGGATTAGCGGGATGGGAGCTTACCACAGCCGCTTCTTATACTATATACACTGATAGTGCGGAGCTTGATCAAACAAATCTAGATTTCGGGTTTTACCCGAATGAATTTTCTACTTCGTTAGAGGTGAATTTAACCGGTGGATTTCCCCGATGCAATCAAGAGACGAACTATTGGATAAACATTTCCAATGAAGGAACGACCCTTCCATCGGGAGTAATTCGTTTGGAGTTGGCCGATGATCTCACTTACTTGACTTCAAGTCAAGAACCCGATTCAGTTGATGGTCAAAATCTTTACTGGTCTTACGATAGCATCCCTTATTTCTCGACGTTGGGGATTTTGGTGACAGTTGAAATGCCTCCATTTACGAGTATCGGAGAATTACTCGAATCTGTTTTGCAAGTCGATGAAAGAGATGAGTCTAACGCTATTCTTTCCACATACTCTGATACGCTTGAGCAGTATTTGGTGTGTGCTTATGATCCCAATGATAAGTCCGTCAGCCCTGTGGGAAATGGTGAAGAGGGCTACATAGCACTCGATCAGGAGTTGGAGTATTTAATTCGCTTTCAGAATACAGGGACCGATACGGCACTAACGGTCGTTGTTCGCGATTACCTGTGTCAGGAATTGGACTGGTCGACTTTTGAGCCTGTAGCGAGTAGTCATCCAATGCAAGTCTCACTTTCCGAAGAAGGGTTGGCCACATTTACGTTCGACAACATTATGCTGCCTGATAGCAATGTTGATTTTTTGGGTAGCCAGGGCTTTTTGAAATTTCGTATTCTTCCTGAAGATAACCTACTGCCGAATACACCTATTAGCAATAAAGCCGATATCTATTTTGACTTCAATCCACCCATCACGACCAACGAAGTACACAATACTATTGAATGTTATGAGGCGCCCGAGCCAATGATTTCTTATGCTTTCCCAGCATTGTCGGCAGGTGAAGAAGGAATTTACTACCAGTGGTATTTCAACGAGGAGTTGATTCCCGGTGCCAATTCTAATGAATATGTGCCTGAGGAAAATGGCTTCTACTCGGTTATGGTGAAGGATGAGAACAACTGCAATTCCCTATCAGAGGCGTTTAACTATGCGCTAACTTCCATTCACGAAACCGCGGAAATCGCCGCTAGGATTTATCCAAACCCATTTCGTGGAAGTACATTGATTTCTTTTGGAAAGGACCCAGCGGGCGAGTATGACTTTATTTTGTACAATCTTCAGGGAGTTGAAGTAGATCGAGTGAATCGAATTGCTGGATTTGAGTATATCTACCAATCTCACCGTTTAAGCGGAGGCGTATATCTGAGCTGCCTTTTGAACCGCTCTTCCGGAAGACGGATTTTCTTAGAGAAATTGATTGTGCAATAGGACGGTTGAATAGCCCATTCTTTTTTGTTAAAGATTTGAATCTTGAGTTGAACTCAACCAATATCTGTTTTCTATTAAATTAGCAGCACAAACCCCTATTATGGAACTAGAAACACACAACCTCGGCATAGGCGCCCGAGTGAAGCACCCCACATTCGGTGAAGGAATCGTTGTAGATATGGATGTCTCTATCCTTCAAATTTTCTTCAAAGGCGAAGGTGACCGCGAAATATCTAGATCATTCGATGGTCTGGAAGTTTTGGAATCACCCAAAGAAGTGGATGAGTCGATCGGGATCGATGATGTCAAGAATGCCATGAAATCTATTCTAAAGGACTTTTCTGATCTGAGTCACGTGGTTGATCTTGGTGAAAAATGGGATGGCGGCAAGATGGTACTGGTGCCCGGCAATACTGATCTTCAATCGAAGGAGATTCCAATCGATACCTTCTTTCACAAAATTGTGATGGTGAGAGACCGATTGAGAGTCTTGGAGCAGAACATCAACTCGCATGATGTGTTAACAGATAGCGACAAAGTTCATTTGCAGCAGTACATCAGTCGGATCTATGGCTCTTTGACTACGTTTAATGTGCTGTTTGCTGAGAAAAAAGATCATTTTTCGAGTAAGTAATTTGCTCTTCTTTGGTTTTATTCCTCGGGTAATTCCCGTAATTTTGACGCCTAAGGAAGTAAACGAACTCCCGTGCGAGCTATAAGTTTGAAAAACTAACATTTTATGTAATTGGAGCCTAACTTGCTTTGGTTAGGGCGGGCCTCGATCCACTAGTTGGGTTTTCGCATTTTGCGAACGAGAGGATTACCGATCTAAGGCGGAAGCTTCATCCATGTCGTTTAGAGTTTTTCTAAACACTCACCTCGCACGGGTTTCCTTTCCACTACCATGTCAGTATCCCCTGAAATAATTTCTGAAGTAAAAGTCGACGCTCTGCCAGTGATGGAAGAGTTTTACACCATCCAAGGCGAAGGTGCCCACACAGGAACGGCTGCCTATTTTATTCGCTTAGGTGGCTGCGATGTGGGTTGCGTTTGGTGTGATGTAAAAGAGAGTTGGGATGCTTCTGCTCATCCAAGAAAGACCGTTACGGAATTAGCCGAAAGTGCCACAGCCTCGGGAGCTGAAGTAGTCGTAATTACGGGTGGAGAGCCTGCTATGTACGATTTAGAAACCCTCACCACGGCGCTGATTGAAAAAGGATTGAGAACCCACATCGAAACGTCAGGTGCCCACCCACTCACGGGAGAATGGCACTGGGTTTGCTTCTCACCGAAAAAATTCAAGTCACCGATCGATGCGGTTTGTGAGAAAGCTGATGAACTTAAAGTGGTGGCTTACAACAAACACGATTTTAAGTGGGCCGAAACTCATGCAGCAAAGGTTCGTAAAGACTGTCAGCTATATTTACAACCCGAATGGGACAAGGCAAAAGCCATGACTCCCTTGATCATCGACTACGTTAAAGAAAACCCGAAATGGCGCATCTCTCTTCAGACTCACAAATACATGGACATTCCTTGATGAAATTATTCAAGCTATTTGTTCCTGCTCTTTTTTTATTTGCTTTTCATTCTAACGCTCAATCTCAAGATTATACTACAACTGACAAGAAGGCGATTCGCTCTTTCGAGAATGCCATGAACGCTTTCGACGCCAGAAACTACGATTTAGCTTTAGCACTGATCGATGAGGCGCTGGAAAGAGAGAACGGGTTTATTGAGGCTCACTTACTCAGTTTTGAGGTCTGCACGGAAATGCGCGATTATGATTGTGCCAAGAAATCACTTAGGAAAGCCATCGCTATTGATCCTGAGTTCTATGCCAATGCACACTTTTTTCTAGGAGCCCTTGAGATGAACGATGGAGAATACGAAGCTGCCAAGCAAGGTTTTGAAACGTTTCTTTCATTCGATCGCATCAGCTCCGAAATGGCAGAAAAGGCAAATGCCGAATTGCTTAACTGTATGTTTGCTTTGGACAAAATTCAGAATCCGGTGGATTTCAATCCCATCAATTTGGGTGAAAACATCAACAGCCCATTTCCTGAGTACTATCCGACCATTACAGCTGATGATCGTCAACTTATTTACACGCGTCTCATAAATGACCCTGAGGCCTATCAGGGTAAGAATGAAGATTTTTATATGGCTTTCAAGGACGGAGAGAACTGGCGTGCCTCTTTCCCCCTTGGCGCAATCAACACGACTTACAACGAGGGTGCTCCCGCAATCTCGGGTGATGGCCGTGTATTGATTTATACGGCGTGTGAACTTTTTGGAGAGTATGGTGGCAATAGAAGAGGATTCGGCTCTTGCGATCTCTTTATGTCGGAAAGACAAGGGAATACATGGTCCCCTCCTGTAAACCTTGGTCCCGATGTCAATACTTCTGCATGGGAATCACAACCCTCACTTTCAGCCGACGGTCAAACGATTTATTTCGTTCGAGGTTATCCTACTGCTTCAGGTAACAAGGAACAGGACATTCATGTAGCGAAAAGAAACGCTGATGGAACATGGGGTGGAGCCGTCAAGCTTCCTCGAACGGTTAATTCGCGGGGTAAGGAAGAATCAGCGCACATTCATCCCGATGGCAAAACGCTCTACTTCTCTTCCAATGGACACATAGGAATGGGAGGGCTCGATATTTTCATGTCTCAGAAAATGGACAATGGCAAGTGGTCGGAGCCAGTCAATTTGGGTTACCCCATTAACACCCACAAGGATGAAAACAGTCTTTTGGTTTCTCCAAATGGTGAGATCGCCTATTTTGCGTCAAGCCGCGAAGGAGGTTTCGGAAATTTGGACATGTACAGTTTTGTATTGCCAAAAGAAGTGCGTCCAACACCCGTTACTTTTGCACAAGGTTTAGTGGTCGATTCAGATACCAAGAAGCCCGTTGAAGCATTACTTCGATTGAGTGATGTTTCTTCACAGAGTTTGACCTCTCAGCTGAATAGTGATGCAGTATCAGGCGAATTTCTTATTGCTTTACCTGCAGGCAAAACTTACGCCTTAAGCGTTACTGCTGAAGGATACCTCTTGCATTCAGAGACGTTTTCACTCAAAGAGAATAAAGGCAATGAGCCTTATGCTCTGACCGTTGAGCTAAAAAAGATCAAAGAGGGAACCGCTATCGTACTGCAAAACATCTTCTTTGATTTGGATAAGGATCAAATGAAAATCGAGTCACTTTCTGAATTGAAAGAACTGGCCGGTTTCCTGAACACAAACCCTGAAGTTCGGATTGAAATCTCAGGACATACCGATAATCAAGGTGCTGCCGATTACAACGAAGACCTTTCCTTGCGACGTGCAAACGCCGTTAAGAAGTACCTTGTAGAACGAGAAAGCATAGAGGCTGATCGATTGGAAACAAAAGGATACGGAGCTTTGAAACCGCTTGTATCGAACGATACTGAAGAAGGCAAAGCAAAAAACAGGCGTACGGAGTTTAAGGTGCTGTAGAAAATATCCTAAGTCTTTGAATAAAAAGTGACTGACCACTTGAAGAAGATGGCTGTCTCTTTTACATTTGTAGGATATGGAAATGCTTAAAAAACGGTTTTTCGTAGCATGGGGCCTATCGGTTGTGGTTATGATGGCTTTAAGCTTTCTCTGGCACGGAGTTATCCTAAACGACTTCATTCATATTCCCAAGCCCTACGGTCTGTTTTACGGTCTGGCAGTGCTCACCTACATCCTGATCGGATTTGTGCTCACCTTCGTATTTACCTACCTCAGTATGGGAATCGGTATTAAAATGAAAGGGGGCTTTATGGGACTGGCTTTAGGTTTTTTCATCTATCTGATCGCCTTTGTTTTGGGAGTTTCATTTAAAGGCTCAGGCACCGAACATGTCGTGGTAGACTTTGCTTGGCAGATGATCGAGCAAGGAATCGGAGGCGGGGTAGTGGGCTTTGTTTATGAAATGGCCAGACGTCGAGATCAAGTCGTTTTAAGCGATCGTCAATAGCCGTACTTCCCTTGCCACAAGGTATTGAGTTGTTTCCTCATTTCTCTTTCTCGAGCATTATTACCGGGCGCATAAAAGCGCATTTCTTTGATTTCCTCCGGGAGGTATTCCTGAGCTTTGAAGTTGTTTTCGTAAGAATGGCTGTACTTGTAATTATCTCCGTAACCCAAGTCTTTCATCAACTTGGTTGGTGCATTCCTGAGGTGGAGTGGAACCGCTAAATTCCCCGTTTCTCTCACCTTGCTCATGGCCATATTGATAGCCTCGTAAGAAGCGTTGCTTTTGGCACTTGAAGCGAGGTATACCGCGCATTGACTCAGTACTATTCGACCTTCAGGCAATCCGATTTTTGCAACCGCATCAAAGGTAGCATTGGCCAATACCAATCCTGTAGGGTTCGCATTTCCAATGTCTTCACTTGCTAGAATGATGAGCCTGCGTGCAATGAACTTGGGGTCTTCACCACCTTCAATCATCCGGGCAAGCCAGTAGACGGCACCGTTGGGGTCGCTTCCGCGAATGGATTTAATGAAGGCTGAAATGATATCGTAATGCTGCTCTCCATCTTTGTCGTAGATGGTCGGGTTATTCCGAACGACTTCTTTTACCAGATCGTTGGTAATTTCCTTTTCGCCGGAAGGCAAAGCTTGAATCACTGAATCAAGAATGTTGAGCAGCTTTCGAGCATCCCCGCCACTTAGACGAAGCAAGTACTCATCCTCTTTCAGTTTAACACCTTCCTTCTTTAGCTCCTCATCCTGCGTGATGGCTCGATTTACCAAGAGTTGCAAATCGGCTTTTTCCAGAGGCTTCAATACATGGACCTGACAGCGGGAGAGTAGAGCCGAGTTGACCTCGAAAGAGGGATTTTCTGTAGTTGCTCCCACGAGGGTGAGTACTCCTTTCTCTACGGCACCCAAAAGTGAGTCTTGTTGCGATTTACTGAATCGGTGAATCTCATCGATGAAGAGAATGGCATTACCCTGACCGAAAAAACCTTGAGATTCCACTTTCGCAATGATCTCTCGAATATCTTTAACTCCGGAATTGATGGCGCTCAAGGTGTAAAAAGGTCGATCGAGCGAGGAGGCCAGGATCTTGGCCAGGGTGGTCTTACCTACCCCGGGAGGTCCCCAGAAAATAATGGAAGGGATCAAACCTCGATCGAGTGCTTTACGGAAAACCGCATTTTTTCCAACTAAATGTTCCTGACCGATATACTCGTCAAGATTGGTTGGGCGCATCCGTTCGGCAAGTGGTGTGTGATTCATAGTGCAAAACTAATCAAGGTTTTTTTGGGGTAGCGTAAATAGATTACGTTCTATGTAAGTAATATTGCTTCGTGTTAGAACAATCGGCCTTTGATGTTGTCATTCACTATACCGATAAAGCACTAAAACAAATGGAATACTTAAAAGAAGGAGATGCCGCTCCGAAATTTACGGCCACAGATCAAAACGGAAATGAAGTTTCTGACGCTGACTTTCGAGGAAAGAAAACAATTCTTTATTTTTATCCGAAGGACAATACTCCGGGATGTACGAAGGAGGCGTGTGATTTCAGGGATAATTATGAGATGCTTGCCAAGCAGGGCTTTCAAGTTATAGGCGTAAGTGCTGATACCGAAAAATCACATCAGAAATTTATTGACAAATACGATTTGCCTTTTTCATTGATTTCTGATCCTGAGAAGGGGATGATTCAAAAATACCACGCTTGGGGTCCGAAGAAGTTTATGGGCCGAGAGTACGATGGAATTCACCGAATCACTTATGTGATTGATGAAAACGGAAAAATTGAAAAAACCATAGCAAAAGTAAAAACCAAAGAAGCCTCCAAGCAGGTGCTGGAAGCTCTCGCATAAAACCTATCATTATGGCAGCAGAAGTAAACAAAGAAAAACTCAAAGCATTGCAAATGACCATCGACCGTATGGAGAAATCTTACGGAAAAGGAGCGGTCATGAAACTCGGAGACAACGCAATTGAAAAAATAGATGTGATTCCATCAGGTTCACTCGGAATCGACTTGGCTCTGGGAGTGGGTGGTTACCCAAAAGGAAGAGTCGTAGAGATTTATGGTCCTGAGTCTTCGGGAAAAACTACTTTGGCGATTCACGCTATTGCTGAAGTGCAAAGGCAAGGAGGAATTGCTGCCATTGTTGACGCTGAGCACGCTTTCGATCGTTACTACGCTGAGAATCTCGGTGTTGATACCGAAAACCTTTTTATCTCTCAGCCTGATAATGGAGAGCAAGCGCTCGAAATTGCTGAAAACCTAATTCGCTCCGGAGCTATTGACCTTTTGGTTGTTGACTCTGTGGCTGCTTTGACACCGCGCGCTGAGATCGAAGGTGAGATGGGAGATTCTCAAGTTGGGCTTCAAGCTCGATTGATGTCAAAAGCCTTAAGAAAGCTTACGGGAGCCATTTCGAAAACAGGTTGTTGCTGTATTTTCATTAACCAGCTTCGTGAGAAGATTGGTGTGATGTTCGGTAATCCTGAGACGACCACAGGTGGTAACGCTCTAAAATTCTACTCTTCGGTGAGAATTGATATTCGACGCTCTACTCAAATAAAAGATGGAGACACTGTAATGGGTAACCGCACACGTGTGAAAATCGTGAAGAATAAGGTGGCACCGCCTTTCGCAAAAGCGGAATTTGACATCATGTATGGTAAAGGAATCTCTAAAAGTGGAGAAATTCTTGACTTAGCAGTAGAGCTTAACTTGGTGAAGAAAAGTGGATCTTGGTTTAGCTACGGCGATACAAAACTTGGACAGGGCCGTGACGCGGTCAAATCCTTAATCGAAGACAATCCTGAGCTAATGGATGAGCTTGAGGAAAAAATCAAGGTTGAGATAGCAAAGAACTAGTCTGACCGATTGGTATTTGAGAGCCGAAGGTGAATTCACCTTCGGCTTTCCTTTTTTAGTCCCGTTCAAATCCCTTGAAAATGCGAAATTTGTGGCCATGAAAATTGCGTTAAACGTTTCAGTCATTTGCATCTGTATTATTGTTGCCACTTCTTGTGATGATTCGACGACCCAAACCAATGGAACCAATAAGACTCTCAAAGAAAAGAGGGAAGCTCCTCAAGACTACATAGAGCAGCTTAGCGATCAGATTATAGAAAGTCCCAACAATGCCAATCTCTATGTGAAACGAGCGATGGCATACACTGAACGCAACTTGATGGAACTCGCTGTGAAAGATGCTGAGCGAGCGCTGAGCATTGATAGTACAGCATCATATTTTCACCAAGTATTGGGTGAGGTGAATTTTTTGAAAGGTGATTTGAGGCCTGCGCGTCTTAGTCTTGAAAAAGCCGCTGAAATTGATCCGGCAAACACTGATGCTCTCCTCAAACTTGCAGAGGTGTATTTTCTGCTTCGCCGATACGATGAGGCTATAATTGCTGTAAATGATGCCCTTCGTCGCGATGATCAATTGGCACAGGGATATTTCATTAAAGGATATATCTATAAAGAGACAGGGGATACGATCACTTCCATTTCTTCTTTTCAGACGGCGGTTGAGGTCAATCCTGATCTCTACGAAGCATACATGGAATTGGGCAGCTTGTATGCTTTTCAAGGTGATCCATTGGCATTGGAATACTTTAATTCAGCCCTTGAAATAAGACCGAAGAGCGCTGAGGCATTTTACCACAAAGGAATGTTTCTCCAAGCGGGAAGTAGAATTGATCAGGCCAGAGAAACGTATTTTGAGATGCTCCGGGCTGATCCCAATAATGTGTTGGCCTACTACAATTTGGGCTACCTGTACCTGACGGAATATTTGGCATTTGATACGGCAGTGGCGTACTTTGACTCAGCCGTTGTGGTTAGACCTGACTATGTCGAGGCAATCTATAACCGAGGTTTGGCCTACGAAGAGCAGGAGCTTTATGGAGAAGCGGAAACGTCTTATCGCGAAGCGCTGTCGATTAATCCGCAATACGACTTAGCGGCAAGAGGCTTGAGCAGACTCTTAGAATAGACTTTGTTTTCTACTTTCGGCCCTTTTCCGGATCGTAAAAGGTTGAAATGGAATGGTTAAACCCAGCCTCCTCATTCACATTGATTTTGTGGAAGAAACTGATTTCCTTTCGGTATTGTCTTGAAGGATCGGCCTTAGATCTTATAAACAGCGAAAACTCAATGGTGAATGCCTGTCGTTTTACGGAAGAATCGGGCATGAAAGTGAGCTGAAGTTGTCCATCGCTCAAGTCAGAATCGACCAACTCTATCCCAGTTGTGCGAGTGTTGAGATTAATGTCTTGAAATGCTGTAGGGTCGAGTTCATAATTCGGCCCGAAATCCAAGCTGTAGCTTAATTCGTTTAGGCCATTTCCGAGTGTCAGCTCCTCGCCATCCCGTAAATCCATTAACCCTTTTCCTTCTCCACGACCTACACATTCATAATTGATAAGCCCAATGCTACCCACTTCAGAGGTCTCAAAGTTGAACGTGCGGATAGCGCCATTTCCCGCATCAGCGATAATCAAAGTTTTTCCCAGTATGGCAACATCCATAGGCTGCTTGAATAGCGGGCTGAATCCATTTCGGTATCCTGAAATTTTGGGATTACCCGTCAGGGTCTCTGATCTTTCTTTAAAGGGTTCTATGGCTCGAATGCAGTTGTTATAGGTATCTGCCAGATAGATTTTATCGGCAAAAGATACGATGCCATTCGCGTATCGCAATTTGATCTCTTCCTTTTTGCCATCGGCATATCCGAAGGTGAATACTCCTTCTCCAACAGCTGTCGCGACTTTTCCATCATCCAAGTATCTCAGAGCGGATGCCTGCGCGTCGGTGAAGAAAACTGCTCCGGATGGATCTGAAGATAAACGCGAGGGTGCAGCCAATTGAGACTTTAGTGCTTCTCCATCGGTAAAACCGAATTCCTCAGTACCTGCTATAGGTTCAGCCACTTCGGTTCTTACATCCATCTTCCAAATTTGATTGCTTCCCTGCATGCTGATGTAGAGTTCATTTCCATCTAAGAGGAGATCAGTAGGAGCGTTGATGGAGGAATTAATACCTATAATTTTCTTCGGCATTTTCTTCGGTGGGCGTCCGCTGCCCATTATCGTAGTGACCTTGTCATTGATAAGGTCGACTTTGCGAACTGCATGATTATCGGTATCGGCAATGTAAAGGATAAAGTTATCTGAGTCCATCGCCATACCTCTCGGTCCATTAAAAGATGCTTGTTCCAGTGTCCCGTCTTTAAAACCTGCCTCACCCGTGCCGATGCAATACATAACATTGCCATCAATAGTGAGTCCCAAGACTCTGTCTCCAAGTTGATCGGAAACGAAAATCATGCTTTCTTTTTCATTGACTGCGAGACCCGTAGGATATTCCAGAACGGTTCGCTTATTCCACCTTCCCGGAGGCATTCCATAAAAAGCTTCAGGATTTCTGTCGGAATAAGGCCCCAATCGATTGATGACTTCAGGAAGAGACATTCGCAACTCTTGAAGGTTTAGTCGACCCTCTTGTGTGTGAATCAAGCTGCCTTGCGGGCTAAAGAACATTGTGGTAGGCCAAAATTCAATATCCATGCATTCCCAGAGCTCAAACCCCTTGTCAATGTACACGGGTAAGGGAATCTGTCGCTTTTCCAATTCGAACAAAATATCTTTTTCCTCAATTGGATAGCCGAATTTTGGATTCAATGAAATGATTATGCGAATATGAGGAAATGCCTTCTGCAATTTAGTCAGGTCCTCCATATCGGCGGTGGACATGTAATTATCAAATGTCCCAAAGTGAACTACGGTGACCTTACCGTAGTGTTCTTTTTCCATATTCGGCATTGCAGCGTTTACCCAATTCCCCGAATTGAATTGACAGAGTGAAGGGGCAGCTTTCAGGGTGGCTTCGAGCTCAGTTTTGGGAATGGAATAGAACTCTTCAAAGGTTTGGGCTTGAAGCCAGTTCATTGAAAGAAGTAGAAGTGTAATTAGGGTCAATCTCATTTTACCAAAAGTATGGACATAAAAAAGGGGAGCAAAAATTGCTCCCCAAAAATAGGATTTGATTTCAGTTACTTTACCGAATCCACGATCGCTTTAAAAGCGTCAGGGTGATTCATCGCCAAATCGGCCAAAACCTTACGGTTAAGTTGAATGTCTTTTCCTTTTAGCTTACCCATGAACTCAGAGTAGGACATGCCATGTTCACGCGTTCCCGCGTTAATACGCTGAATCCATAAGGAGCGGAAGTTTCTTTTTTTCTGACGTCTGTCACGGTATGCATACTGTAAACCTTTCTCTAAGGCGTTTTTTGCAACCGTGTAAACGTTTTTCCTTCTACCAAAGTACCCTTTGGTTTGCTTGAGGACCTTTTTTCTTCTTGCCCTCGAGGCTACTGAATTTACTGATCTTGGCATTTTGTTTCTTTTTTGAAAATAAGTGCCGCACTCAACGCGCGAACTTCAAACTCATCTTCTGGTTTTTTAACCTGTTGAATTTACTTGTTAAGCATGTCTTTGACGTTCGCTACATCTGCTTGATCGACCAATCCCGTTTGAGTGAGATTCCGCTTCTGCTTCGTCTCCTTCTTTGTAAGGATGTGGCTTTTAAAAGCATGCTTTCTTTTGATTTTTCCCGTACCGGTGAACTTGAAACGTTTCTTAGCACTCGATACGGTCTTTTGCTTTGGCATGACCTGTTTGTTTTACTTGTTGTTTATTACTTTTTCTTCGGGTTGATCATCATGATCATCCGTTTACCTTCTAATTTAGGAAGCTGTTCTACTGCTCCCAAGTCGGCCAATTCTTTCGCAAAGCGAAGGAGTAAAATCTCTCCTCGTTCCTTGAAAACAATTGTACGTCCTTTAAAAAACACGTAAGCCTTTACTTTCGATCCCTCTTCCAAAAACTTTTTGGCGTGGTTGAGCTTAAAGTCAAAATCGTGATCGTCCGTATTTGGTCCGAATCTGATTTCTTTTACAACAACTTTTTGTTGCTTGCTCTTAAGCTCCTTCTGCTTCTTCTTTTGGTCGTAGAGGAATTTCTTGTAATCGATAATCTTACAAACGGGAGGATCTGCATTAGGAGCAATCTCAACCAAATCGAGCTCTTGCTCTTTGGCCATTTTTATTCCTTCTTCGACAGTTACTACTTGCGGCTCCTGTCCATCGGCTAATAGCCTGATTTGAGGTGCAGTAATTCTTTCATTGATCTTGTGAGGATCTTCCTTAATAACCCTTCTGGGTTTCCGCTTGTGAAATCTTTTCGCTATGACTTTATGGTTTTAGTTTCTTTTCAATTCTGAATCAATCTCCGTTTGGATCAATTCTGCGAAAGCTTCAATCTTCATTGAACCCTTATCGCCTTCTCCTTGCTTGCGCACTGAAACGGTGCCGTTGTTTTCTTCTTCCTCGCCTACAATCAGCATGTAGGGCATCTTTTCAACTTCAGCATCGCGGATTTTTCGACCCACTTTTTCACTGCGCTCGTCAACGAGGGCGCGAATATCGTAAATCTTTAGCTTATTTGAAACCGATTGGGCGTAATTGTTGAACTTGTCGCTCACCGGCAAAATCTTGACTTGATCGGGATTAAGCCAAAGCGGGAATTTTCCTGCGCAATGCTCAATCAAAACTGCCACGAATCTTTCCATACTACCGAAGGGTGCACGGTGTATCATGACTGGTCTGTGCTTGGAGTTATCAGCTCCTGTGTACTCCAACTCAAAACGATCAGGAAGCGTATAGTCAACTTGGATGGTGCCTAGCTGCCATTTACGACCAATAGCATCTCGGACCATGAAGTCCAGCTTCGGGCCATAGAATGCAGCCTCGCCTTCTTCGATGACATAATTTAGCCCTGCCTCTTCCACCGCTTCTTTGATTGCGTTTTCTGCTTTTTCCCAATTTTCGTCGCTACCGATATACTTGGCTTTATCGTTCGGATCTCTGAGCGAAACTTGTGTTACAAAATCATCGAAACTTAGCGTCTGGAAAATGTACAGTACCAAGTTGATCACCTTCTTAAACTCTTCTTTCACCTGATCAGGCGTGCAGAAGATATGGGCGTCGTCTTGGGTAAATCCTCGAACTCTAGTCAAGCCGTGTAGCTCTCCACTTTGCTCGTAGCGGTATACCGTACCGAATTCGGCAAAACGAATGGGCAAGTCTTTGTATGATCGCGGCTCCGATTTATAAATCTCGCAATGGTGCGGGCAGTTCATTGGCTTTAGCAGATACTCCTCATCTTCGTGTGGAGTTTGAATCGGCTGAAAGCTATCCTTTCCGTACTTGGCGTAGTGACCTGAGGTGACGTAAAGCTCCTTGCTCCCTATATGTGGTGTAATGACCGGGAGATATCCCGCCTCTTTTTGAGCGGCCTTCAGGAAGTTTTCTAATCGTTCGCGCAATACGGCTCCTTTCGGTAACCAAAGGGGTAGACCCATTCCCACCTTCTGGCTAAAAGTGAAGAGTCCCATTTCCTTCCCGAGCTTTCGATGGTCGCGTTTTTGTGCTTCTTCCAGGAGGTGTAGATAATCCTTGAGGTCTTTTTGCTTTGGAAAAGCCACTCCGTAAATCCTTGTAAGCTGTTTGTTTTTTTCGTCACCGCGCCAGTAGGCTCCTGCCAAAGACATGAGTTTGATGGCTTTGATTTTTCCAGTATCGGGAATGTGTGGCCCACGACAGAGGTCGGTGAAATTTCCTTGTGTGTAAAAAGTGATGCTTCCGTCTTCCAAGCCGTCTAGCAATTCGAGTTTGTATTCGTCGCCTTTTTCTTGGTAATAGGCTACGGCCTCGTTCTTGCTGATTTCCTTCCTGATGTACTCGTTTTTTTCACGAGCCAGCTCCAGCATCCGCTTTTCAATCTTGTCGAAATCTTTGTCGGTCATTACTTCATCACCGAGATCGACATCATAATAGAAGCCTGTCTCGATCGGTGGTCCTATTCCGAACTTCACATTTGGATAGAATTCTTGAAGCGCTTCAGCCATCAAGTGAGCCGAAGAATGCCACATAGTAGATTTTCCCTCATCGTCATTCCAGGTGAGCAAGCTCACTTCTGAATCTTCTTCGATTGGGCGACTGGCGTCGCGCACTTCGCCATTCACTTTGGCGGCAAGAACGTTACGCGCTAAACCTTCGCTAATGTCCATGGCAACATCCATGGCACTTGATCCTTTCGGGTAATTCCGTTTAGAACCGTCGGGTAGGGTGATTTCTATCTCCATTTGGGTCAGTCAAATTTGGGCTGCCAAAGGTAGTAATTGGATGAAAGGATTGAAATCAAAAGCCGATTATCGCTTAAAAACCTCAATTTCTTTGGTACGCTTTACCAAGTCAGTAAACTTTCCGTTGAATTTCGTGGCTCTTACCATATGGTTATCTATCCAGTGGTAGTTTCCGCCGCGTGGCTTGCCCATCAGTAGTCCATGGTATTTGAAGCCGTGCTTTTCGAGCCACATTTCGGTGACTTCACGGTGATCTTCCGTTCGAGAAGTAAAGAAGGTGATAATGTGACCCTCGTCGTACCACTTGTTTAATATGTCAAGTGCGTCAGGGTAGGGCTCACAAGTCCCCATTCTTTCGGGTTCCTCGTTGGGTACATCGTCAGTGACGGTACCATCGATATCGATGAGGTAGTTTTTTACGTCTTCATCGAGTTGAGGGGAAAGCTCATTTCCTTGATCGTCGTATAGTTTTTTGAGCGGGTGGCCGGCTGATTCGGGCATGTTGTCTTGTTTTGCCTGCACAGCTGCGCATGGCTGCTGAGCTAAGTTTGATTACAAAATTACATGGTACGGATGGATCAGCAATGAAGTTATTGTAAAAAGAACACTTAGTTATTGAGGGATAAATTTTATGTGAGAGAGCGTTGGACGAATTGGGAATACTTTATACATTTGCGCTCCCATTCGGAGAAGCGTATTTTGTTAAAACGCGTCTTTCGAGTGTTAGCCTAAACAGGAGAGGTGGGTGAGTGGCTTAAACCGCATGTTTGCTAAACATGTGTACTAGAAATGGTACCGGGGGTTCGAATCCCCCTCTCTCCGCAAGCCAAACCCGAATCCACGAAAGTGGATTCGGGTTTGATACTTGTAGGACCCACCCCTTGGGATGGCCAGACGCAGGAGGGCCAATCCTTTTAACCGAGATTTCGCTTTCACGAGCAGCCGTCGAGCTCTCTTGAGAGTTTGCGGTATGAAGAACACCACAAAAGAACGAAAGGTAATTGGTTCTCTTGTTCGGTTAAAGATTTATAATAAACTGATTACAACGCCGAAGAAGTTGGCTCTAGAAAAGCTGAAGCATTAAAAAAGTAACGTTTACAAAACAAAAATATCTGATTTGTCAGGTGTAAAGTAATTTTGAAATCTCGGGAAACTTGTCAATACAATTTATTGAGTTTGCTGAATCTAACGTAGACCTAGAGCCGGAATTTAGAATTCAGACTAATGTGCAGTCGAAAAAAATTAGAAATTACCATTACTCCTTAAATGCGACTATTCTCATTGGGGAAAAAAAACGATCACTAAGGGGGTATAGGTAGTCTGACACATTGTCGTAAAAGCGAATGGCAACGATATAAAGGGTATTTTTTGAGTGACTGTTTATTGTAAAATTGAAATGTTCGGAGAGTTCGGTGAAAGATTTGGTGAGATAAGTGCTAATTCGGTTGATGCAGGTAAGGTTTTTAAAATCGATTTCCACAGCGTAGCCTATGAATTCGATGGTATTGGCCTGAGTGGGCAATTGGGACAGAAATTGGAAACCCGGAAACTCGTAACTAAGCTCAGTGCCCGTAAACAGGTGTGGGGGCATGATAAGATCGAAAAGTGAAGATTGGGTGTTGAAGGCAAAGCCAGTCAGGTGATGAAAAGCGCCGATTGACGGGCGTTTCTTGCCTTTGGGGTTGGAGCGGTCGAGTATTCGGAATTTTTGAAAATGAGCTACAAGTCTCTTGTAAGCTTTCGGGTCGCGGTGTGAGGTGGACAAATCCAAGTCACAGATGCGATAGACTTCTTTGGCCATAGAAGAGCTGGATGCGAATTCAGATGCTTCTTTTCTTGGGGCATAGTCAGGGTTATTGGCATTATTTTTCCAGGTTTCTTTAGTAAATCCTCCCGGTTTACCTACTACGAGTTGGCCATTGATTTGACGGCCTACCACATCTCCGATTTTACCTCGGAAACCATATGGACCTGTTTGCTTTGCCATTATTATCGTTAGGTTATTTTTAAGCAACCTCAAAATAGAGCATTTATTGCATTAATTCAAGAGTATTCCAGCCCTTTAAAGAAGTAGAGATGGGGTTCTAATTAAGCTACTTAAGAGATCGATAGGGTTTGAGACGAAGCCCTGCTAAAGATGGACAGGGTCTAGAGGCAAGGAGTAACGCTTTATAAACGCTTTAGTAACGCTTGATGGACGCTTTATCGACGCTATATCCTTTTGGGAAATTCGATATTAAATCGTGGGAGTTAGTCTGTCTATTTGATTGAAGGTATAAGATACGGATTTAATCTAATAAGATGGTTCTATTTTTTAAATTTAACTTAGGATAATATTAACTCATGGCAGGCCAGAGGAGGGGCATTGAGAGAGCTGATTATTTCTTGATAGAAGTCATTTAAATGTACTAAACCTAGCTCATACCTCCTAACAGGCCACCGTTGTTCATACAGGCGGACTTTTATTGGTCATGATGTAGACAGATCCGTTTCGATTTGCTTTATCCTAGACCGTAGAATTTTTATGGGGAATGTTTATAAGGCTATCGTTTAGGACGTACTCAACTTATGAGAGCTGTGCATTGAGTTTCGGTTGTAAAGAATTGCGAAGCTCCAATTGATCATCTCCAAGCATTATAAGATCTCATTTATTACAAGTTAGGGTGTTCGGGTTTGGAATTAGCAGGATTCTCCGCATGATTCGGACCGGTGGCGTTTATTAAAAACAATCCCAGACTCCCTTATTTTCATTTCAAGATAAACTCAACATAGCTTGCTTGAAGGTTACGAAAAATGTGAGTAAACTGAAAAAATAAAGTGTGGTTGCTATTTTGCCCTTGTTGCCCAACTCATGAGAAGACCCTATGAAATAGCACTAACAGTGAATTTCTATATTACATTATTCCGACCTCTTTTCCCCATATTTGCATCAACCAATCTCAAGGATGAAAAAGTGGCTTAAAATTCTTCTCTGGGTTCTCGCAGCGCTCGTCGTCATTGTGCTCGTCTTGCTTTCTTATTTACCCACCTTTTTAGAGGATTACATTCAGGAGAATGATCTGGAGCTGATTGGCAGAGAGGTAGAAATTGAGAATATCGACATCAACTATTTTACCGGTAAGGTGAGCATCGAGAATTTTAAGATGTACGAAGAGGATGCTTCGACGGTGTTTACCTCCTTTTTTCACTTGAAGTTTGATTTGGAGATTGGTCACCTTTTTTCAAATGGCATTTATATCCAGGATTTTGTCATCGACGGATTCTTTGCTCGGGTAGAGCAAAACGAAGCCTCTTTCAATTTTGATGACTTGATGGATTCAGAAGAAACAGTCTCCGAATCTGAAGAGGAAGAGTCGGAACCTATGCATTTCACTTTGGCTAATTTCAAGATGAATGGAGCATCATTGGAGTACAGTAGCGAGATTCACCCTGAGGCTGTTTTTGACTCGTTGAATGTTGAATTGCCTCTTTTTAGTGATACGGTCAGTGTATTCGATGTTATGACCTCCTTGCACGTGGGGAGTGGCGGGCATTTGTCCACTACTAATCGAATCGATCTCGAGAACTCCTTTTACGATGTATTACTCGAGATGGAAGATCTGGATATTTCGCTGATCCGTCCCTATTTCGATCCCTACATGGAGTTGAATAGCCTCAACGGACTTTTCAATTCCGATTTGAGAATTCACGGGAGCTGGGAAGATAGCGATGTACTTGATCTCGGAGGAACGTTTGAAATAAATGAATTTGAAATGACTGACAGTCGCGACAAGAGAGTTCTGGCCTTGACGTCAATGGAGATCGGTGTAGATACGGTTCAGATGAAGGACGCGGTTTACACTATCGATCACATTAAGTTGGATGGCTTTTACGGCCTTTACGAAATGTACGACGAGAGCGACAACTGGTCGAATATGTTGGTAGCTTCTGCTGATACAACCGTGGTTGATTCTGTGGGAATGGCAGAAGCGGAAGTGGAGATAGACTACTCGAATCCATTCCAGCTTCTTGGTATTTATATGAAAGATATTGCGAGATCCTACAGCGAGTCGACTTACAAAGTCGAGGAGATTTCTATGATTAATTCTGCTTTCGATTTCAATGATTACATCCCATCTCAGCCGTTTAGGTATTCGCTTACTGATTTGGTGCTTCACGCCGATTCATTGAATTCTGCCAATGAGCAACTCACCTTCAACGCGGAGGCGACGCTGAACGGGACGGGTCGGTTTGAAGGGTATTTGAGAGTCTTTACCGATAATTTGGAAGACATCGACTTGCACTACGACATTCGTGGAACGGAGCTTTCCTTCTTTTCTCCCTACACTGCCGATTATGTGGATTATCCCATTTCTGAAGGTGACCTTTTGTACACCTGCGATACGAAGATTAGAAACGGAATAATTGACAGTCAGAATATTATCAAATTCAATCAATTTAACTTTGGCGGGAAATACGATGGTGAGCCATTTTATAACCTTCCGGTAAAATTGGCGGTGAGTCTGCTCAAAGATTTGGATGGAAACATAGAGATGGACATCCCCATCCAAGGAGATTTAAAAGATCCCGAGTACAAGTTGGGTAAATTCATATGGAACACGGTGAAGAATATTCTCCTCAAAGCGGTTACCGCTCCGTTCCGACTTTTGGCGGGAGTATTTGGAATGAAGGCGGAAGACTTGGAGAAAATCAATTTTGGCCACTTGCAGATGAAGTTGGACAAAGGCAATGAGAAGCAATTGAATGATTTGTACAAAGTCTTGAAAAACAAGGAAGACCTCAATATTGAATTCAAGCGAATTACCAAAAAATACGAGGCCATTGAGAATTATGCCATGGCTGAGGCCAAGTACCGATATCTTTATGATGGTGACGTTCCTGAGATTGACGAAATTTCTGACGAGGTCATGGAGGCCGTCATAACGTTTGACGTGAAAGATTCTCTCTTTATGCGATTTGTGGATGAGCAAATCATGGAGCAAGACCGTGAGCTTCCCATTCAACGAAAGTGCATGTTATTGGTAGGAGAGGAGCGCGCCGAAGAGAAAGTTGATCGAGTAGGTTTTAAACGCTCGTCAGCAATTTCGGATTACCTGATTTTGGAAAAAGGTCTGCCTGAGGAGAGAATCCGCTTTACTGCTTTGCCTGAGGATTCATTGATCACTCACCGCAGTAACTCAGTTTACAATGTGGGCTTTTGGGTAGTAGAGTAGCCGATTCGATTTACTCAGTAATATCAGAGTCGTTAATCGAGAAAGTGCATTTGTGATCGAATTTCTCAGGGATATTTTGAGTTTTGTCCGTTTCTACCTGCCAATTTGCACTTATTGAGATGTCCTTTTCCAAGGTTCCACCACCATCTATCTCAACAAACGCCGAATCTATTCGCTCGGCGCAATCCGGCTCTTCTTCTTCCGCTTGATTGGAGCTTCCGCGTGAAATTGATTTAGTGGAATTTGATGATATTCTCAACGTATCTCCTCTGGGAAATCCATCATTGTACAGCAGTATTATAATGTCGCGATCAGTTCTGTTTTGTATAAAACTCTCATAGTTAGTCTCTCCCGAGCAACTCGCGAGAATGATCAGAGCAGCTACAATGGCAAGTCGATTCATTTGACAAATTTGCACCATAAATCTGAAATTAAATTTCTTGACTTGGGGAAAAAGTTTTCTATATTTGCGCTCCCAAAATGGAACACGAGTTGTTCCGACTCGGGGTGTAGCGTAGCCCGGTATCGCGCCTGCTTTGGGAGCAGGAGGTCGTAGGTTCGAATCCTGCCACCCCGACAAAAGAAAAATGCCAGCGAGAGCTGGCTTTTTTCGTTTAAAGAGGTACAAAAGCTTGCTTTCTAGTACCTTTTTAAACGAAAAAAGCAAGATCGACGGAGGCGATCTGCATTTTTCTTTTGATTCCCTCCCCCAACAGGATCATCCCTCTGAGGCACAAGGAGGGATAACTATTGCGAACATTTTAGAGCGAAAGCTTGCTTTCAAGTACCTTTTTAAACGAAAAAAGCAAGATCGACGAAGGCGATCTGCTTTTTCCTTTGTCTTCCCCCCAATTCAGGATCACTGACCGCCATGGAGGTAGTCCTGCCACCCCGACTGCAAAAGCTCGACAGAAACTGTCGAGCTTTTTTGTTTTCTTGTATAAATGATCGTTTACATAATCTACAGCGATTCGATTGAGCAATATTACGTTGGCATAACGGCAAATCTGGATGATCGTATGCAACGTCATAATGGAGGTCGTTCTAGAACCCCAACTGATTCTGTCAGGCTTTCTTGTGTTTTCAATAATTACTCTTTTTAACTTCTTGGAGCTAACTATAAAACCAGCTCTCCAATGAGAGTGGTTTTTTGTTTTTCATCTCATTCGCTTTGTCCGAGCAGATTGCATATTTTCGCAAAATGAAAATATTTCGTTTTGCTCTTTTCAGTTTGTGCCTCACTTTGATGGCAAAATATACTTCCGCTCAGTGTGAGCCCTTTTTTGGTAAGCTGGTGATCAATGAAGTTTTACCTGGAAATGATAATTCGGGTGCTGATGAATTCGGCGAAAACGACGACTGGGTAGAAATCTACAACGCTTCTGATGAAGCCATTAATCTCGAAGGGTTTTTCCTTTCTGATAATGATGGAAATGAAACCAAATTTGTTTTTCCTGATTTTGAATTAGCTTCGAATGAAGTTGTCACTATCTGGTGTGATGATCAACCCGAACAAGGTCCCTTTCACGCGGCTTTCAGGTTGTCAGGATCAGGTGAAGAAGTAGGGTTGTACGATCCCGATACGCTGACGCTAGACTATGTTCGATTCGGAGCTGTTCCTGATGATATTTCAGTAGGTAGATTTCCAAATGGTGAAGGTCCGTTTAGCATTCTCATCCCGACTTTTGACGGCTTAAATACCAATAGCGTACAGCCGGGACTGGTCATCAACGAATACCAGTCTTCCAATGAATCTACCGCGCAAGACCAATGGGGCGGCTTCGAAGATTGGATCGAGCTTTACAATGCCGGAAACAGTCCCATCAATTTAGAAGGATATTTCCTAAGTGATAAAATCGGAAGTCCTACCGAGTTTGTATTTCCCGATACGACTTTGATGCCGGATGAGTATCTGATCATTTGGTGCGACATGGGATTGATGGAGCCCGGACTGCATACATTCTTTAGGCTTGGCGGCGACGGCGATGATATTTTGCTTTCCAACCCTGACACATTGACAATAGACTATGTAAGTTTCGGAGTGATTACTACTGATGAATCTGAAGGACGTTACGCCAATGGGACGGGGCCAATTTCCTGCTTTATTACCCCTACACATGGAGCCAATAACGGCGACCCCTTGAGCTCTGAAGAAATTATTGGAAATAAGACTTTCAAGGTGTACCCTAATCCTTCTTCGGGTTCTGTTGTAATTGAATCCGAAGAGTTTCAGCGCGGACTATTACAAGTCTTTTCTTCTGTAGGAACGATGGTTTATCAGACTACCTTGAATCAAGATCAGCAACGAATTGATTTGGAAGCTTTACCGCCTGGATTCTACGTGATGAAGTTCAACAATAGGATTGCCAAAATCGTTATTGAATAGTCGTGCAACTTTAAGTCTAAGGAAAGCGTCATGATAGTGCAAGATTTTGAATCCTTATTAAAACCTTTTTGATGAAGTTGAAAGCCGTACTTTTTTTTCTGTTTGTACCGTGTAGTATTTTTCTAAATGCCCAAGTCGTCGTTAATGAATTAAGTGCTGCTAATTTCGGAGGATTTGCTGATAATTACGGCGATTTCGAAGATTGGATTGAGCTTTATAACTCGGGAGGTGCCGATGTAGATCTGTCCGGATATTGGCTCAGTGATGATGAACTCGAACCCATGAAATGGGAGATACCCGCGGGAACGACTATTACTGCAGGTGGCTACCTCTTAATTTATGCTTCTGACAGAGACGAGAGTGTTGGAGGAAATCTCCACACCAGTTTCAAAATTACTCAAGCAAATCAAGAAGGGGCTGTACTATCAGACCCTTCCGGTACCATACTCGATTCTTACTTATTAACCATTGCGAATCAGCAAAATCACTCTAGAGGTAGAATCACTGATGGCTCGAATGACTGGGGTGTATTTACTACACCGTCACCAGGCGCGGCCAATGGAGGAGCCTTGGGAGAATATGTACCGTTGGAGATCGTGACAGCTCCGGGCTATTATTCGGGATCTGTTAGTGTTGAGATTCAATCCGCTGATGCGAATGCCGACATTTATTACACCACAGATGGAACAGTGCCAACAGTTGCTTCTACACTGTATACAGGCCCGATCAATCTGACTCAAACCGCCGTAGTAAAGGCGAGAGCTTTTAATGCCGGAGCCAATGCCCCCGCAAGTTTTGTGGAGACCAATACATATTTTTTAGATCAGACGCATGGTATTTACATAGTGTCAGTGAGTGGAGATCAACTGCCTACTCTTTTAGGAGGAAGTCAGATAGAGCCAATTGGTCATTTTGAACTTTTTTCGGCTTCGGGAGACTTACTGGCTGAATGTAACGGAGATTACAACGAGCACGGAAATGATTCTTGGGCTTATCCCCAAAGAGGAATTGACTACATTACACAAGATGAGTTTGGTTATGGAAATGAAGTAAACCATCAAATATTCGGAGGAAAGGATCGCGATGGATTCCAGCGATTGATTCTCAAAGCAGCGGCCAGTGATAATTATCCATTTGAGAATGGAGGTGCGCACATTAGAGATGCCTACGTTCAATCGCTTTCTCAACTTGCAGATCTGCGCGTCGATGAGCGCACTTATGCTCCATGTGTTTTGTACATGAATGGAGAGTACTGGGGTGTTTATGAGATACGTGAGAAAGTAGATGATCTGGACTTTACAGATTACTACTATGACCAAGGATCGGGTCAAGTGGATTTCTTAAAAACTTGGGGTGGAACTTGGGAAGAATATGGTTCGGGGGACGATTGGTATGATTTGCGCGACTACATTTTAGGAAATGATATGAGCGACCCGGCAAATTACGATTACGTGAACGATCTATACAATACAGGAAGTTTGATCGATTACTTTCTTCTCAATTCATACATAGTAAGTTCTGACTGGTTGAACTGGAACACGGGCTGGTGGAGAGGCCGTAATCCAGATGGAGACAAAAAGAAGTGGCGCTATATTCTTTGGGACATGGATGCTACTTTTGGTCACTATGCCAATTTTACGGGAATTCCAGATCAAAGTCCTGAAGCCGGACTTTGTGATCCTGAGCAGCTCAATGATCCCGGAGGTCAGGGACATGTGCCGGTTTGGAATGCACTACTTCAAAATGAAGAGTTCTTTGCTGATTATATCAATCGCTACTCTGATTTAGCTTCGTCCTATTTTTCGTGCGAATTCATGTTGAATCACCTCGATAGCCTTATCCTACTCATTGAACCGGAAATGCAGGATCATGTGGACCGTTGGGGTGGAAGCATGGCTGAGTGGCAATCAAACGTTCAAGAAGTCAGAGATTTTATTGAAGAGAGATGCGAGGTCATCAATAATGGAATAATCGACTGTTATCCGCAGTTGGATGGCCCATACACGGTGGTTTTTTATGCTGATCCACCAAATGGTGGTCGAATTGATCTACCCTCGATAGAAATTGATACATACCCGTATAGCGCAGAATATTTCGGAGGGATACAAGTAGATCTTGATGCTGATGAAAATGATGGCTTCATTTTTAGTCATTGGACTGCAAACAATACTGTTATAGCACCGGATGAATTCAGCGAAGAGATTTTTGTCAGTTTCACGGCTGATGATACGCTTATCGCGCACTTCGTTCCGGATATTTCGTACAGCCTCACTCTAGATGTGGAGCCTGCAAACTCAGGTTCGATAACAATAGCCGGAACTACTTACAACTCCTTCCCTGTAACCATCGATTTGGCCGAATCTGTTGATTATTCAGCTAAAGCACAACCTATCACAGGATATGGGTTTAGCGATTGGCAAAGCGGACTTGCACTTAGTCCGAATGCGGTAGCTGATAGTGTCACGTTCAGCATGACGGAGAATCAAACATTAACGGCGCGATTCTTTGAAATCATCAATGAGGTAACTTTTGATGTGGCGCCTGAAGGTGTTGGAGAAATTATTTTGGGAGACACGGCTATTCAAGACTATCCCACAACGATTGAACTTCCGGAAGTAGCAATACTCGAACTGAAAGCCAAGCCAACTGAACCTTTCTATGCCTTTTCACATTGGTCTTTCTTAAATGCAAACCCAAACCCTGACGAGGAGACTGCAGACATTTCCGTTCAATTTGAGGATCCCGATGTAGTAGTTGCAAACTTCATTGAATTGCCTAATTATCCGATCAGAATAGAGACCGAACCTGAGGGTGCCGGGTGGGTTAGACTTCCTGATACTCTGTTAAAGACCTTGCCATATGAGACTATAATGCTCGGTGACGAGAATATCGCAATAGAGGCAATCGAAAGAGACAAATATAAATTCTCGCATTGGGAAGTTAAAGTAGGAGCGGCAGCTCAAAACGAAAATTTACCATTGCTCAACTATCCATTTTTTGCTCCTACTCATCTCATAGCTCACTTTGATGAAAGACTGAATGCAGTATTCATCCCAAGTAGTTTTACACCAAATGGTGACGGCTTGAACGACATACTAAAGGTCTACGGGATCGAGGTTTCAGATGAGAACTTCAGACTATCCATTATGAATCGTTGGGGACAAGAAATCTGGTCAACCAGCGATATCAATGAAGGTTGGAATGGAGGTGGTGAAGAAGGCAGTAATTATTTTGCTCCTCCCGGATTCTATTCTTACTTCCTTCGCTATAGAAATGACATAACCGGCGATGTGGTTAGAACCTCTGGGACCGTATTCTTGATTCGCTAGGAATTAGCATTCAGTTAATTTTCGATATTAGCGGCTCCAAACCGGATGTATGATTCGAGTGTCATTTCTAATTTGTGCTATTTGCCTTTTTTTCTTCTCTTGTCAGGATAAGCCTGGTGAAGGCGGAAAAGCATCTATTCAAGGAAAAGTCTACGTAAAAGATTTCAATGGAAACTGCACGGTTCTCTTGGATTCATTTTACGGGATAGATGAAGAGGTTTTCATCATAGCAGGTGACGACCCCTCATATTTCGAGCGCGTCAGAACAGGTCCCGATGGTACATTCTGGTTTCCTTATTTGAGAAAGGGTAAATACGAAGTCTATGCTCTCTCTGAGCCATGCAATGTTGCAGGCGAACTTGAGGCTGTTAGCGTCCAAGTCGAAATCAAGGATAGAAAAGAAGAAATTATCACCGAAGATATTGTTGTACTAAGATGAGGTTAGCCGTTCTACATATAATTTTTCTCTTTGGATTTGGATCCGCTTTTGGTCAGTCGTCTAAGACAATACGCACGTACGGCATTGAAAAGAAGACTGAGACGTTGATCATTTACAACAATGGTATTGAGGTAGCTCGTTACACCGAAGAAGTAGAGATGTATAATTCAGAGGGTGATTGGGTAGAGAAGTTGACCTACTCTTCGGGAGGCGAATTGAAGCTTCACCAAAAACGCACTTATGATGGTGATGATGTCATTGATGAGACTACGATCGATCTAAATGGTTCGGGTATTAAGAATGCAAAACCACCAAGTTTCGAACGTATTCAATATGTATATGAAAAGGGTGAAGTAGTCTTAGAAAAAAAGTTATCCCAAAACGGCGAGGTACTTGAGCAGAAGGAATCCGTCTATAATAAGTTGGGAGACTTAATAGAAGTAACAACCAAAGATGGAAAGGGATCAGTCCTTAAGAGGGAAACGACAGAATACGACAACAGAGGCCTGAAGATTAAGGAAAGCATAACTGATTCCTCAGGGGCCATTTTGAAAGAAAAGATCTTTGTGTATGAGTAGTGATCTACTCGAGAAAATAGAACTAGTATTAACCCCTTTCGAAAGACTGGGGTTAAATGATTTTGGAGATGGCCGTTTTGCCGAGAGGCGCGACAGAAAATTTCCTTGTCACATCGACAAAATAGCTGATATAATAGAAGGTTTGGAAGATCATTATGACATGATTACTCCAAATGATGATTCTATTTCGGCAATAGGCACGCTGTACTTTGATACTCCTGATTACGATTTTTTTAAAGCTCATCATCGTGGAAGAGCTAATCGTTTGAAAGTGAGATTCAGAAAGTATCCGGATACGAAAACGTCTTTCCTCGAGGTCAAAAAGAAGTCAATCAAAGGATTAACACTGAAAGAGCGTGTCCTTTCTCCCTTCGAGTCCAATGATATTAATGAAGAGATGCGGGTTTTCTTGGAAGAAAACGGCATCAAGTCTTCTGCGCATTTGGAAGCCGTTTTAGAAGTAAACTACCGCCGCTTCAGCTTTATCAGTAAAGACAGGATTGAACGGTTTTCTATTGATTTTGAGGTAGAATTTAACAACCCTCACGGAAAAGGTAATTTTGGAAATCTGGCCATTGTTGAGGTGAAACAGCCGTCTTTGGAAACCACACCTATCATAAAAAAACTCAGAGAAAATCGCATTAGAGAAGCATCGCTTAGCAAGTATTGCCTTTCTTTATCGACTTTGATCCCTGAGCTGAAGTCAAATAGATTTAAACCTGCTTTACGAAGCCTGCAAGCACTATTTCATGAGCCTATACCTCAAAGCACTGTCTAAAAAGATATTACCATTTCTTCTTTTGTTAATTCCCGGGTTGGTGATGGGACAGTTTTTTCCTGCAGAAACGGTTGCCGTTGAACCAAAAGAACCAGCTGAATTTTTTGCATTTAGTATCACCCAATTTGATTCTGTCTTCTTTGTACGCTTAGCGATTGATCTGTTGAGTATGATTATTCTTTTGAGATTGATTTATTATAGAGTAACCGGCAGACATGATTTTTTCTTGACTTTTTTCATGTTCAACTTGGTGATTTTTATCATCACGATCTTGCTCAATTCAAATACCGGTTTCAGTATTGGAGCGGCTTTCGGGTTATTCGCCATCTTCGCTATGCTTCGATACAGAACGGAGGATATCAGTGTAAAAGACATGACCTACTTGTTCCTATCCATTACCATAGGATTGATTTCGTCCATTAACCAGGGAACCGCTGTTGAGATCGTCTTGATCAATTCGGTCATTCTTCTTGTAGTCTTTCTTATCGAGGGAAATGTTCTAATAAAGCAAGAGTACATCAAGACTATCGAGTATGAGAATATTGAATTGATCAAGCCTGAACGACACGAGGAACTGATGGCTGATCTCAGAGGGCGAACCGGATTGGATATTCACAAGGTGTACATCAAGCGCATCGATTTCCTCAGAGATACGGCCTTGATTAAAGTTCACTACCGCAGTCGCAAAAATCAGGATGCGTAGTCTTGCCATGGGCATACTCTTTTCACTGCTCTTTTTTAACTCGAGCGCACAGGAATCCAGAGATTTCGGCCTATGGGGTACTATTTCATACGGGGGTGAAATAAATGATGACATCGATTTCTCTATCGAACAAGAGGTTCGAATGGAACAAAATGCCACCGTACCTGGTGTCATTTTCACCAGTTTTGGAATTGACTATCGATTCTCCAGAGCATTTGAAATTGGCGGAAACTACCGCTTCATATTGAATGATCAGGAATCAGGTGTTTATGGCCATCGACACCGTGTCATGCTAGATCTTCAAGTCCGAGAGATACATCGCCAATGGACTTTTGCTTATCGAGCCAGAGGTCAATCAGAAATCCGTGCCCGAAATTATTCGAATGAATATGGTTTCGCTCCCACGGCCGATTTACGAAATACCGTAAAGACGGCTTACCAATTGAATCGAAGGTTTGAGCTCTATGCCAGCTTCGACTTGCGCGTATTACTAAGAGATCCTAGAATTCCTGAATACAGCGGAATTGATCGTTTTCGCTATCGAATTGGTACGGATATGCTTGTAGCTCGGGAACAAACGATTGGTATTTTTATTCAGCACCAAAGAGAATTAAATGTGCCTGGCCCTGAAGTAGAGTTCATTATTGGAATAGAGTACAAGTTTGGTAGTCGGCGTCAGTTAATGGAAAGCTAAATGCAAATTCTAATGTGCCGCTCTTTTCAATCGATCATTGATGGCACGACCTAAGCCTTCATTCGGTACGAATTCTGCCAAAATCAGACTTCCTGAAGTGTTGTCTAATCGCCTTAATGCTGCAAATAAATTTCTGGCTGCTTCTTTCATATCGCCTGATTGACTTAGTACCTCACCTGGAATTTCATAAGCTTGTTGAAATGAGAGGTAAGAACAATCCTCATCTCTGTGCGATTTGATCAATTCATCCAAGCTGCCGATTAGTATCTTCTTGCTCGGAGCGTAATGGCTACTGAGCATGCCGGGCGCCGACGGATTATCCGAGCTTTGGTTTGAGCTTTCGAAGACTCTAAGGAAGGGCTCAATTTCTTCGAGTGCTAATCCGCCCCATCTTAAGATTTGTGGAATATCCCCTTCGAAAGATATGATAGTCGATTCTACTCCTACTGAGGATGGTCCTCCATCCAAAATATAGTCTACCTTATCTCCAAGTTGGTCAGCCACATGTGCCGCTGAGGTAGGGCTGATGTATCCAAATGGGTTTGCACTCGGTGCTGCTAACGGGAAGGGGAGAAGCGATAGTAAACCTTGTGTGAGCGGATGTGAGGGCATTCGTATGCCAACTGATGGTAGCCCGGAAGTTACAAGGTCGGGTACAAGCTCTGTTTTAGGCAAAACAATGGTGAGAGGTCCAGGCCAGAATTCTTCAATGAGCTTTTCAGCCTCGCTCGGAAATGTTCGGGCAAGAAGATTCAGTTGATTAATACTTCCAATGTGCACAATGAGCGGATCAAAACTCGGACGATTTTTGGCCTCAAAGATTTTTAGAATTGCATCAGCATCCAGAGCATTGGCAGCCAATCCGTATACGGTTTCGGTGGGAATAGCTACCAGTCCGCCGTTTTTCAGGATTTCGGCAGCTTTTTCAATGTCTTGACCTATTTGCGCTTTCACAGGCTGCGAAGGTAATTCATGCAAGGTGAATAATTCAAAACCAAAGTATGAGCTCTATTACCAAAGGTCGAGCAATAGAGAAGAGAGGGTTCTTGCTTTTTCGAAAAGGGAATATAGATCCAATCCCCTTCGGCGATTGTGATTTTTCATTCAACAGAACCCTTTCAAGCAAGCTTGAGGCTTTTAAGGATAGCAGGATTGTTGATCCTTACATCTCCGAGAAGGGAACCAACATTCAATCTCCTTCGGTGATTGTGATTTTTCATTCAATAAAACCCTTTCAAGCAAGCTTGAGGCTTTTATTGAATGAAAAATCCCCGATCACTTGTGATCGGGGATTTTGGTCATCTAGTGATCGCGACAGGATTCGAACCTGTGACCGTCTGCTTAGAAGGCAGATGCTCTATCCAGCTGAGCTACGCGACCAAATCGGGGTGCAAAATTAATACTTCCTTTTACAAAGACTAGGTTTTGAATCGAAAATCGTAAAAATTGAATAGGGATGACTTTGCCAGAGGTTGAGAGGAAGGTGGAATTTAGTCAGAGTACTTCCGTTTTATCGCCTCTATCGCTTCGTCATCTTTGTCCACGGTTAGAAAGCTTAGTGCCTTTTGGCTTAATGCACGTCGAGGGGGTATTCCTGCCGATAAAGAAATTCATTTCAGACTTCAAGGTATACTTTGCTAAGAGGAGTATTCCGGGAGGAAGGGTAAATGTAAAATTGCAGTTAACTCTTATCTGTCAAAGTTGAGCAGTTGTAAAATAGTTTGATCAAAACAAGTTGTAATTCCTAAGAGGTTGGTAGTGGATGAATAATCCAATCGGATTGGTTTGGATTTTGTAATCACGAGAAGGCCGCAATTTTGATTGACCTTGATCAAATTTCAAGCTTCAATTCCCAGTTGCGTCATTATCCCTTATCTTCGCCGTCCTAAGTTATGGGCGAAAATTTTGATTGTATTTGGATTACCGGAGCAAGCTCGGGCATTGGAGCTGAAGCCGCCAAGCAGTATTCAAAAGGGAATAGCAGGCTGATTCTATCTGCTCGCAGTTTGGATAAACTACAAGCGCTAAAGAGTAGTTTGCCATGTCCTGAGAGGATCACTATAGCTGCTCTTGATTTATCCGATTCTTCTTCCATAAATACTGCTGTTGAACAAGTCTTGGCTAAAGAGATCATCCCAAATTTGGTGTTTCATGCAGGAGGAATTAGTCAACGCTCGTATGCTATGGAAACTTCGATTGAGGTTGATCGCCGAATTATGGAGGTCAATTACTTTGGCACCATAGAATTGACAAAAGCGCTCCTACCTGCGATGATAAAAAATGGTGGAGGTAGTTTTGCGGTGGTTACTAGTCTCGTAGGACTGTTCGGATATGGAGTACGTTCGGCATATTCAGCATCAAAACACGCATTACACGGATTTTTTGAGTCTCTCGATGTGGAACTGGGTGATCAGGGAATCAACTCAACTTTGATTTGTCCAGGCGGAGTTCAAACAAATATTTCTCTCAATGCGCTTCAAGGAGATGGGACCAAAACAGGTGAGATGGATGAAATGCAGAGTGAGGGAATGCCCGTAGCAGAGGCCGTATCAAAGATGATAGCGGGAGTCAAGCGAAAGAAGCATTTGCTAGTTATCGGAAGTGGGAAAGAAAAACTTGGCGTTTTTATGTACAAGTACTTCCCGAGTATTTTCTTTAAAATTGCAGCAAAGCAAAACCCAAGAGGATCAGTTAAGCTTTAAATCATGAGTAAAAACATCGGCGGAATTCAGCAGATTGGAATAGGTACGGTAGATGTACACAAAGAATGGGCCTGGTACCGAAAAAACTTCGGCATGGACATCCGAATCTTTGAAGACGCAGCAGAAGCTCCGCTCATGACTCCATACACAGGAGGAGTAGTTCAAAAAAGAGTAGCTGCCTTAGCAATGAATCTTGAAGGTGGTGGCGGCTTCGAAATATGGCAGTATACTTCTCGTACTCCCGAGCCTGCTGATTTCTCGATAACTCTTGCGGAAATAGGTTTCCTGGCCTGCAAAATGAAAACTCGAGATGCTGAGAAGGCATATCAACATTTGAAAAAGAATGGTGCTTCGCTGTTAACTGAGGTTAGAGTAAACCCTCTTGGTCAAAAGCACTTTTATCTCAATGACAAATCGGGAAACCTCTTCGAGATCTTGGAGGCGAATGAGTTTTTTAAAGACATCAATAGCCCTATTGGAGGAGTTTATGGTTGCTTAATCGGTGTTACTGACATGGATAAATCCATTTCTTTTTATAAAAACGTACTGAACTTTGATTTGATCAAATCTGATGAGCAAGGTATGTCTGAAGATTTTTCGGGACTTCCGGGCTCCAATCAGAAATTCAGACGAGTGATTCTGGAGAAGAGTAAGATGCCCATCGGCCCTTTTGCCCCATTGCTCGGCACGAATCAAATTGAATTGATCGAGCCACTTGAAAAAAAGGGAAAGAAGATTTTTGAAAGCAGATTCTGGGGTGATTTAGGATTTATCCACCTTTGCTTCGATGTTCAAGATATGGATGGATTGCGTTCTAAAGCAGAGGCTGAAAATCATCCTTTTACTGTAGACAGTGCCAATAGCTTTGATATGGGTAAAGCGGCAGGCAGATTTGCTTATGTCGAAGATCCCGATGGTGCTTTGATCGAATTTGTTGAAACACACAAACTGCCTATCGTAGAAAAATGGGGTTGGTACCTCAATCTAAAAAAGAGGGGAGATCAGGGTAAGTCTCTTCCTAAATGGTTATTGAATTGCTTCCGATTTAATCGAGTGAAAAATTAGGTAATTCAACTCCGGGATTTTTCTTCATCCATTCATTGATTACCACTTTCCTTCCAATACTTCCTGTGATATAATCTTTTCTTAGATCAAAACCACGTGCTGGAGAGTATTCCCTCCCGTAATAAATGATTTGTAGATGAAGCTTATTCCAAAGTTCTTTTGGAAACAGCTTTTTGGCATCTCGCTCCGTCACCTCTACATTTTTTCCGGTTGAAAGTCCCCATCTATACATGAGTCTGTGGATGTGAGTATCTACGGGGAAGGCAGGTACTCCGAAGGCTTGCGACATGACGACAGAGGCCGTTTTGTGTCCGACTCCGGGTAATGTTTCCAGATACTCCATATCTTCAGGAACCTGACCTCCCTTCTCATTGATCAGCCTTTTCGATAGTTCTGAAATCGCTTTACTTTTTCGCGGTGACAGGCCACATGGCTTAATGATACTCCTTATGTCTTCTACAGGCAATTTTGACATCGTCAGTGGATTGTCAGCTTTTTCAAAAAGATGCGGGGTCACGATATTTACACGCGCATCGGTGCACTGAGCACTCAGAAGCACTGCGATTAGTAAGGTGTAGGGGTCTTTATGGTCAAGAGGGATATCCATAATTGGATAAAGCTGTTCCAACTCTTTTATCACATATGCTGCTTTTTGGTTTCTCGTCATTTCTATTTTAAAGTTGAATCCGGCTATAATTCTATTTTGCAAATCTACTATCCTCATAGAATCATTTTCATTCCATATTCCAACTCCATATCAGATTTACTTTTCACAAATAATTCTAAAATTGAAACCTTACAAGAATAAAATATTTGTAGGCTACTGATTGCTTGAGCCCTAGTATTGGTAAGCCTTTGATTCGAATAGTTTCATCGGGCATATGCTTTAATTCAGCAGTTGAATTGACTTCTTCATCAAACATGTTGATCTTTGAATTTCATTTTTAAACCAAATTTAAGATGCTTACAAATCGAAAGTACACACTACTAGCAGTGTTAGCTATGTGCAGTATTTTCTTCTTGGGAATGCCTAACCAGGGCTACTCGCAATGCGACCCGGGAGAAACTGCCTATGAAATTACGTTAGCTCCCGGAGGGAGTTTTATTGGAGAAAGAAGTTGGGAGATCGTCCC